>JAYTXG010000124.1:0-14080 GCA_043743375.1 Sphingobacteriia bacterium | reverse complement strand
ATTAATTGGATATTGCTATTACTATCTATTTTCTGGTTCCCATTTGGATGTATAAAAAACTTTGATCAGCCCCCCCTTTACAGTGGTGTGGATGCTAAAGCAACAATTAGCATAAGGCAATTAAGGGATTCACATATACCTGGCAATTTTGAAAAGTTTGCCGACGATCAAATAATAACTGGAATTGTTGTTGCTAATGATGCAAGCGATAACTTTTATAAAACAATTGTAATTCAAGACAGCACAGCGGGAATTACCATTCGTTTAGATGGTTTTGGTTTGGCCGCAGATTATCCTCTTGGTAAAAGATTATTTATTCGTTTAAATGGTTTGTGGTTGGGAGAGTATGGAGGGATGTTGCAATTAGGAGGAGCAATAGATCAATCTAATCCAATATTCCCCGAGTTAATTCCAATACCTTCTCCATTATTTTCTAAAGTGTTGTTGATGGGCAATATGGAGAAAATGCCTACGTCAATTTTAGTTCGATTTGAGCAATTGAAAGATACGATGCAAAGCAGATTAATTACCATTGATTCAGTTGAATTTACAGCTTCAGATACCGCAAAAACATTTGGCGATATAATTAATAAAGCAAGTGTTAGTCACACTTTACGAATTTGTAATAGTGGAATTTTGTATTTAAGAACAAGTGGATTTGCATCATTTGCAGCAATTAAAACTCCGAGAGGCAATGGAAAAATTACTGGAATTTATTCTGTATTTGGTTCACAAAAACAGTTAATGATTCGTGATACTTCAGATATTGCCATGAATAAATTAAGATGTACAAGTGGTGGTGCTAAGCAATTATTTTATGAAGATTTTGAATCGATACCATTGAATGTGGATTTAGCGATTAATGGGTGGAAAAATATGCCCGAAACTGGAGGAGCCGTTTTTTCGGGTAGATTAACTTCAGCTAATCGGTACGCAGAAATAAGTGCTTTTGCTACCAATCAGTTGGTAGTAAGTACATGGTTAGTTACGCCACCAATTAATCTTAATAATTCAAGTAGTGAGCAGCTTAGTTTTTTAACCAAAGATGCTTTTGATAATGGTGCTACATTGCAAGTTTATATTTCTACTAATTATGATGGAACAGTTCCCTGGAAAGCAAAATGGACATTACTCAAATCATTGATATCAAAGGGTTCTATCAGTTCTATTTCAACAAAGTTTACGCAATCTGGAAACATTAGTTTAAGTGGTTTTAATGGTAATATTCATATTGCATTTAAATATGATGGTAATGATTTGCCTGGTGTAAATAACAAGCGAACAACTACATTTCAGTTAGATGAAATTAAAATTATGGGTAATTAATAGACTTATTAACAGAGGGTTTCTTTAGAGATTTTGTAATTTACATAATTATTGATTAAGTAATGAGTTCAAAAAGATCAAATATAACCACATTTAATAGCAATATTAAATGGATATTAATGTCAATTTTTATGTTGCTATTAATTATTGTTATAGTGCGACTTACTACTAATATTCCATTCAATGTTTTGGTATTAAACATAGGTGATAAAGATCAAATCACGTCAGCTACTAGTACATCAACTGAACCTGTTACTAATTCAATTGCACCAATTCAGCAGCAATATAAACCTAATCAAGTTCCATCTTCACCCATTTTAAAAAATGATAGACCAACTAGCCCTACTTCGAATTCATCACCTGAACCAGTTTCAAAAGCTCAAACTTCTATTCCTGTAAAAAATAAAGAAGTTTTGAATGAAGAATACATTGCTCCGAGGAAAGAAAAAACTTCAATTATTCCCAATAGAGAAGCGCCATACAATTCTTCTCCTGATCAAGTAAAAGATAAATCTTATTCACCTCGTACAAAAGATAAATCTTATTCACCTCAAATAAGAGATAATTCTAATTCAGACAAAACAAATGTGAGTACTTCTACAGATCAAACCAATGGTAATTCACCTTATTCTTATAATAGAAGTTCGGCATATTCACCAAAAAGTAATGCTTCAATTACTAATTCATTAAAAGCAGTTGATACAAAAAAATACAGTACCATTTCATCAAGGTATTTTTCTCAATCAGAAATGGATGAATTTAAGCGTCAGTATCCCAATAAATCGACTTATATACACTTCGTAAATTTTGATTCAGTGGATGATGAAATGGAAGGGGTTCGATTGCAAATTATTGGAATGTTGAATAGTAATGGATATTTCGAAATAGATAAAAATTGGTTTGTGTATAATGGATACACCGTAATAAAAGAGGTGCATTTTGGGGTAAATGGAAACACTGCTGTAAACTTCTATATCCCACCGATCAAATAATAGTCAGTTACTGCCTATTGTTCCTGTCAAAAATTACTTAAAAATCAGTTGAAACTTGGCTATTTGCCAACCTGTCAGTAAACGACATTTTGGTACTTTCTTTGCCCATTCCGTAAAAATATAAATATGCAAAAAGGGCAAATACGCGTACAGACGGAAAACATATTTCCAATTATTAAAAAATTCCTTTACAGTGATCATGAAATTTTCTTGCGTGAGTTGGTAAGTAATGCAACAGATGCAACTCAAAAAATTAAAACACTTTCTTCTATTGGAGAGGCTAAAGGTGAGTTGGGAGAGTTAAGAATTGATGTGAGTTTAGATGCGAAGGAGAAAACTATAACCATTGAAGATCGTGGTGTTGGTATGACAAAAGAAGAGGTGGACAAATACTTAAATCAGGTTGCTTTTAGTGGTGCCGAAGAGTTTGTAACTAAATATAAAGATGCCAATATTATTGGTCATTTCGGATTAGGTTTTTACAGTGCATTTATGATTGCTGAAAAAGTAGAAGTGCTTACACAAAGTTATCAAGATGACGCATCAACTGTTTATTGGAGTTGCGATGGTAGCCCAGAATTTGAATTGTATGAAGTAGAAAAAAAGCAAAGAGGCACTAAAATTATATTGCATGTGAATGAAGAGAGTGCAGAATTTTTAGAAGCAGGAAAATTAAAACGCATTTTAGAAAAATTCTGTAAGTTTTTACCAATCCCCATTTATTTCAAAGACTTAGGTGCTGAGCCCGTAAAAGAAAAAGAGGGAGAAAAGGAAGCAGAAAAATCAATCAATAATACCAATCCTATTTGGGTAAGAAAGCCAAGTGAGCTTACTAAAGAAGATTACGAAAATTTTTATAGAGAACTATATCCATTTGGAGAAACGCCATTATTTTGGATCCATCTAAATGTAGATTATCCGTTTAATTTAACGGGAATATTGTATTTCCCGAAAATAAAGCAGAGTTACGAAATTCAGAAAGATAAGATTCAGCTATACAGTAATCAGGTTTTTGTTACTGATGAAGTGAAAGATATTGTTCCAGAATTTTTAACGTTATTGCATGGTGTTATTGATAGTCCGGATATTCCTTTAAATGTAAGTAGAAGTTATTTACAAGGCGATCCTAATGTGAAAAAAATCAATTCGCACATCACTAAAAAAGTGGCTGATAAATTAGAAGAAATATTTAAGAGTGATCGACCAGCATTTGAAGAAAAGTGGGAGAGCTTGGGATTGTTTGTGAAGTATGGCATGATGACGGACGATAAGTTTTTAGAGAAGGGGAATAAGTTTTTGGTAATGGAAGACACCAATAAAAAATTCTATACACTTGAAGAATATAAAGTTGCAACTGAAGCTACTCAGAAGAACAAAGATGGGAAGCAGGTTATTTTATATACTACTAATCCAATTCAACAAGATGCTTATGTGCAAGCTTGTACAGCCAAGGGTTATATAGTGGTTAAGATGGAAACATTGGTAGATGCTGCATTCTTAAATACCATGGAAATGAAATGGGAGAATGTAACATTTGTAAGAGTTGATGCGGATATTGTTGACAATTTAATTGATAAGCAAGAGAGTAATGATACCACTGTGTTGAGTAAGGAAGAAACGGAGAAGTTGAAAGAATTGTTTACTATACAAATTGCTGAATTGCATGTTACTACTGAGATTAAAGGATTGAGTGTAGATACTGCGCCTGTTGTTGCAACTCGTCCGGAATTTATGCGTCGTATGAAAGATATGGGAGCTTCTGGTGGCGGCATGACTGCTTTTTATGCGCAGATGCCAGATGAAGTTACCTTAACTGTAAATGGTAATCATCCCATTTATCAAACCATATTGAAAGAAGACAATGAAGCGCTTAAAACGAAACAAGTGCGAAATTTGGCCGATTTAGCTTTATTGTCGCAGGGTTTGTTAAAAGGAGGTGAACTAACTAATTTCATTAATAGAAGTGTGGAAATGATGCAGAAAGAAACTACAATTGTTTAATGATCGTCATTTCGTTCTCGCTTTAAGCGGGAGAGAAATTTCATGATACATCAACTATAACAAATCTAAGAGCTCCGATTTATTGGGGCTCTTTTTTACTGGTAGAAATAATTTTCTTTGGAGAAGGGTTCGTATATTTAGTTAGCAGTTATTATTTATATGCAACTATTTACTAAAATACGAATTATCTGGACTTTCTATCAAAGTTTTTTATTATTATCATTAATAATAACTGGGGCATGTGTTAGTATTTTTTGGAAATATGGATTTGCAGTGTTTTCTCAGCTATTTTGGTTTAAAATTATTACGCTTGGCCTAATTTACTATTTTATTAATAGCTACAAAAACAAAGAATATTATTATTACCAAAACTTAGGTATTTCTACAATGTTACTTTGGATAACCACATTTGGGTTTGACTTTACTTTTTTTATTTTTCTAATCACCCAGATTCATAATTTTAAATGACTCATCAACTAGAAGCCGATAGCATTCAACTAAAATTTGGAGAAAGAAAAATTTTGTCTGATGTCTATTTAAAATGTGAAACAGGAAAAATAACTGGACTTCTAGGAAGAAATGGACAAGGGAAATCCTGCTTGATGAAAATCATCTATGGAACTTTGGAATGTGAAAAATCTGTTCGCTTCGATAACCAGTCACAAAAGCAAGCATTTAAAAGAAATGACTTATTGCTTTATCTTCCTCAGTTTAATTTTATTCCTAAATCACTTTCCTTAAAGCGAGTTTTTAAAGACTTTAAACTAGATGCTACTTCTTTCATAGAAAGGTTCCCAGAGTTTGACGCAAAATATAAAACATCTATCGGCAACCTTTCTGGTGGAGGACAAAGATTAGTTGAGTTATATATTATTGTAAAATCTAAATCTCAGTTTGTTATGCTCGACGAGCCTTTTACGCATTTAAGCCCTATTCAAATTGAAAAAGTAAGGGAAATGCTACAAGAAGAAAAGACAAATAAAGGATTGCTCATCACCGACCACATGTACACGCAAGTATTAGACATTTGTGATAATCTGTATGTGTTGGCAAATGGTAAAACCCACTTAACCAAAAATGTTGCAGATATTGAGAAACATGGTTATTTTTAATTAGAATAGTTTTAAACCTTCAAAATTGTATACAATGAAAAAATATGTTTTTTTATGTTTGGTATTTGCATTAACAAGTTCATTATTCGCTCAATTAAACAATCCCCCGGGTTTGAATTTAATTAGAGTAGAGGATTTGAAAACCGATTTATACGCATTAGCTGATGCCCATTTTAACGGTCGCTCAGCAGGAACTTTAGACGAACTGAAAGCTTCTATGTGGTTGGGTGAAAAATTCAGGTCAATCGGATTAAAACCAGCTGGAGATGATGGTACTTATTTTCAATATTTTAATATAGTTCGAAACCATATTTCAGATAATTCTAGTATACAAATAAATAATACAAATTATGCATTATGGAAAGATGTTGCAATTGCTCAGATGGCAAATGTTAATTTGAATGCGCCAATAGTTTATTTAGGTAATGCACTAGATATTGATACCACTGCTTTAGATGTAAAGGGCAAAGTATTGGCAATAGAAGCAAATTCAAAAGGGATTAATATGGATGTTTCCTTACCAACTTGGAGATACAGTAGAAGTGTTTTTGCTAAATATGGTCAATCACTTTTAAGAAAAGGAGCATTAGCGATTATATTTATTGCAGATGAAGTGGCAGAAAAAGCTTGGGATGATGCAGCAGAAAATTTTAAACGTGGTAATTATGATATAGAGGGAGGCCCCAATCAGAATGTAACTTCAAAAGCTCCTGTTTTATGGTTGCATTCGAATGTTAAAAAAGAAGTACAAGGAATTACTGCAACGATAAAAATAAACCTGATTATCTCAAAATATTTATACCCTTCAGTAAACATTGTAGGCATGCTTTCTGGTACAGATGCAAAATTAAAATCTGAATACCTATTATATAGTGGACACACGGATGCACATGGTATTAGAAATCCAATTAAAAATGATACCATTTATTATGGGGCTGATGACAACGCAAGTGTTGATGTAGCAATGATTGCTAATGCTAGAGCATTTTTAAAGAATCCACCTAAGCGATCAGTTATTTTTGTGATACATGGAGCAGAAGAAAGAGGGTTGTTGGGATCTAGATATTATTCAGCTAACCCTACAATACCTTTAAAAAGTATTGTAGCTGTTTTAAATGGAGATATGATTGGCAGAAACAATATTGATAGTGCAACTGTTTTAGGCGTTAAGCCACCGCATAGAAATTCACTTGATTTAGTAAATATGACTTTGGCTGCAAATAAAGAAGGTCCCAATTTTAAACTAGATACAACATGGGATGATGTTAAACATATTGAAGGATGGTATTTTAGAAGCGATCATCTTCCGTATGCAAGATTAGGCATACCATCTATTATGTATACAACCCTTTTACATTCTGATTATCATACACCCCAAGACAATGCCGAGAATATAAACTATCCTAAATTAAAAAAGATGGCCGATTGGATGTATAGAACTGGTTGGAAAGTGGCTAATACTTCTGTAAGACCTATGACAGATGAAAATTTCAAACTAGAACGATAAGTAAGAAGCACTAATCCTAAAAATGGGTTTAACTACTAGTTATAGATATATGCTTACAACATTCACAAGCATTTAATATTTTTCAATCTGACATTAACTTATTGAATGATGGGAAAATAAAGATGCCTAAATAATTTAAATTCGATTATTCTATAGGATAGTTAGTATGCGCAGGTTTTACTTTCTAATCAGCAGCAATTCGAACTAGTTCGCCTCATCATAACATTGAAATTAGGAGAACATCAAAAAGAATTGACGGATTAAAAGAAAAGACAACATACTTTTTCCGAACCCGGGTGGATGTACAAAAACGATAAAAGTAAACAGTCTCAACTACTCAATAAATCGGATAATCCAAGTAACAGACAAACATTATTGATCAATTAAAAGTTACAATAGTAATTTTATCAGCCCAACTACATATAAGTTTGATGCGAAAGTTCGTTTACCTGAACGAACTTTTTTTCTGGGAATTTGTATGATTATTCGAATCTGTACGACTTAGTTATGAATCAAATGATATTTTGTAGCATAATGACATTATCATTATTAGGTATCCCGTTATCAGATATCAATAAACGCCAGCTACTTCTTTTTACGCAGAATGATACTGTAATGGCAGAAAAGCAGCTTGAAATTTGGAATGCAAATCAGGTCGGAATGCGGGAAAGAGACCTAATCTTTAAAGTAGTTACCTCAAATGAGCTGTTGTATAAAAAATACAAAGTAGATAGCCAAACGGATTTTACTATTATACTCGTAGGGAAAGATGGTAGTGAAAAATTACGCACTCATAAGCTGCTAACTACAAAAAAATTGTTTGCAATAATAGATGCGATGCCTATGCGAAGAGATGAAATGCAAAATAGAGGACGAAACTAATCAACTACACCATGAACTCATCTCATAAAAAACGTTGGCTAATACAATCTGTAGTAGGCTTATTGCTTACAGGGTCAGGATTAAGTATGTCCATTGATGCGGGACTATCTAAAATGCAGGGAGGGAATTGGTTTTGGTATGGAACATTTGCATTAATTATATTTCAATCGGGCCTATGTCTGTTGATAGATTCACTACGTTTTAAAAATAAATTGTAAACAATCTTCCTGTACAAATGTTCCTGAGTGTATGTTACCAAAGAACATCAAAATTAAAATCATAATAACTGCGCTGATTGCTACAGGGGTATTATTTGTAAGTGCGGTTGCCGATTTTTCCGACAAACCAGTTTTTGTACCACCTAGCATCCAACAATTTGGTAATACCGAAGCAGGCCGTCAATATTTGATTACCGGAGATTTTATAAAGAGTGGTTTGCCATACGGATATTTTACATTACTAACTGGAAAAGATAAACACAATTATTTGGCACGTACTGGTAAGAATGCCAATGTGCCTTTTGGTTTTAATGTGGTTGCTGCAGAGAATGGTATCACTATTGTTGTACCAACCTGCCTCCAATGTCATGCTCAACTATTGAATGATAGTTTGGTAATAGGGCTGGGTAATACAGAACTTAATTTTAGCAATTTTGGAAAGCAGCATACTTTTCTCCAACAACTGGCTACAGGTTTTATGAAAATTATCACGCCCGAGCAATACCAAGCCACAAAGGTAATTGCGCGTTCTATGACCACCATCGCACCACTTATGCAGACAGAAGTTAGAGGCGTAAATGTTGCAGACAGACTGGCTACTTTATTGGTTGCACACCGCAACCCGCAAACGCTGGCTTGGCAAGATGCGCCGCTGCTTAGCATTCCAGATGAAGTAATACCAACGGATGTTCCAGCCTGGTGGCTGCTGAAAAAAAAGAATGCCATGTTTTACAGTGGTTTTGGAAGAGGGAATTTTGGCAGGTTCCTTATGCTAAGCAACCTATTAACTGTAAAAGATACTGTTGAAGCAAAAGAAGTGTTTAGTCATTTTGCAGACGTGCTGGCATATATTAAATCACTTGAACCGCCGAAATATCCTTTGTTAATTAATGAACCATTGGCTGCAAACGGTAAACAGATTTTTGTAGGCAACTGTAGTAAGTGCCATGGCACTTATGAAAAAGGAGGAAGTTATCCTAATTTGTTGATTCCAGAATCGATTATTAAAACAGATTCATTGCTGTTCAAGGCCAACTACCAAAACCCACAGTTTATTGAATGGTTCAACAAGAGTTGGTTTGCACAAGGAAACAATCCTGCTAAATTAGAGCCCTTTAACGGATACATTGCACCTCCATTAGATGGTATCTGGGCTACTGCACCCTATTTGCACAATGGATCTATACCCAATTTAGAAGCAGTTATCAATAGCAAAATCCGTCCCGCGTATTGGAAGAGAAATTTCAAAAACCCTATTTATCAAACAGCAAAAATGTCGGTTGAATATATTGCAGTGAATAACCCCAATCAGAAAAAAATATACAATACTTCCAAAAGGGGTTATAGCAATGTAGGTCATTATTTTGGCGATCATCTAAGTGATGCAGAACGAAAAGCGCTTCTAGAATATTTAAAGTCATTGTAATTTTTACATTTAATGTTATAAGTCGATGTATGGGTATCACCTGCAACAATAAAATCATCAAGAAGATTATGAATTTTCTTTTACTATATTTATTAAAACAATAACAAGTATGAAAATCGGCATTCTGCTTTTCGATAACATGACAGCGCTTGATGCGGTGGGGCCTTATGAGGTATTGGCGAGAATCATTGATGCGCAAATATATTTTATAGGAGTAGAAAAAAAAGTGTACAAAGATTATTATGGATTGAAATTGCTAGCTGATTATTCAATTGCTGAAATTGAAGCCTTGGATATTTTATTGATTCCTGGGGGCTATGGAATTGATATTTTATTTAATAATTTGTCATTAAAAAATTGGATAAAGCAGATTGATAAAACAACTAAGTTTACGGTTTCTGTTTGTTCTGGTGCATTATTATTAGCAGAAGCTGGATTATTAGAAGGTAAAAAATGTACCACACATTGGAGGCGTAAAGAACAATTAAATAAATACAATGTATTTATTGAAGAAGAAAGATATGTGCATGACGGAAAAATAATAACATCTGCAGGAGTTTCTGCAGGAATAGACATTGCTTTGTATTTAGTAAGTTTAATTGAAGGAGAGCAATCAGCTAAATTGATTCAGCTTAGCATTGAATACGACCCAATGCCTCCTTTTGATTGTGGTTCTCCCAAGAAAGCACCAAAAGAATTGATGGAACAATACAATAAGAAATTACCAACTACTTTTAAGTAAATATTTAAGGTATTGTAACCCTGAGCTTGTAAGAGAGGCAACTGCAGTGTTAAATATATTTTTCGTAGCTTGATTTTTGTAATCTTTCTTAAAAATGCAATTCAAATCTCAATCTATCCGTCCATTTATAGGAGCCAAAAATTTTCAAGAATCAAGGAATTTTTATAGTTGTTTGGGTTTTGAGGAAAGTATTATAGCACCGAATTTATCTTTTTTTAAACTAGATGATCTAGGGTTTTATTTACAAGATGCCTATGTGAAAGATTGGATTGACAATTCAATGATATTTTTGGAAGTAGATGATATAAATGAATTTTGGGATAAACTTTTGCTATTAAACCTTACTGATCAATTTCCGAATGTAAGGTTGGTACCTATTAAAACATACGATTGGGGTAAAGAATTTTTTATTCATGATCCTTCAGGTATTCTTTGGCATGTTGGTACTTTTATAAAATGATTAATACAAATTAAGCAGGCCTAAATGACTTTTCAAGTAAGTAATTGTTGTTATCCCTTTAATGAAACGTATACTATTAACCTTTATTTTTAATGCAGCTGAAACTTTGCCTGTGGCAATTGCATCACTAGTAATTAACCTTTGTGTATTTTTTAACAATAGGAAAAAGCACCTTCCTATGATTAGATAAAATGACCAAATATGTAGTTTGGCATTCTATTTGAATAAATTTTAGTAGGCTCTATAATGGTCATTATTCAATTAATTTATTTTTATGTTAAAAAGACTCAGTTTTATTGTTGCAACATTGTTTACTTTATCAAGCTTTTCACAAACCAAAAACTTTCTAGATCAACCTTACATTGAAGTTGCTGGAACCGCCGACACATTGGTAACACCCAATAAAATCACCCTTAAAATTGTTTTATCGGAAAAAGATACCCGTGACAGAATATCAATTGAAGAAATGGAAATCAAAATGGTAGATGGATTAAAATTCATTGGTATTAATACCGAAGAGAAGCTTACCATTAGTGACATGTTGAGTAATTACAAAACCTATCTATTCAAACAAAAAGATATCTTAAAAACCAAGGAATACCAATTAATAGTTTCCGATGCTGCAACCCTAAGTAAAGTTTTTTTACAATTAGAGAATATGGGGTTTTCAAATACATCAATTGAAAAAGTGGAGTATACTGAATTAGAAAGTATCAAAAATTTCTGTCGTACAAAAGCTATTGAGAAAGCCAAACAAAAAGCCTTAGCATTGGTAAAACCTTTGTCTCAAAAAGTAGGAAATGCATTGTTTATTTCAGATAATGAATCAGGTCTACCAAATTCTTACCAAGATAGAATGTATGGCATGCAAGTAAAAATAATGTCGGCAGAAAACTATGAACCTCCAAAAATTGAGTTCAAAAAAATTCAAGTCGCTGCCGGAGTAAATGTGCGCTTTGTTTTGCAATAAAAGATAGCTTTGCAACTAAGTTTACATTGTAAAGGTACAATTATAACTTCCTTTTGTAGTTAGCAATTATTATGGCAATTTCAAGACGAAAACTTATTAAAACTGGCTTAGCTCTTACTAGTACAGCCCTTTTTTTAGATGCTTTTTGGATAGAAGAATCTTTTATTCAAACCAAAGAATTTTATTTAAATAATGCATCAAAAGATGCTAATAATAATATCAAAATTGTACAACTATCTGATATCCATATTCAGATAGTTAATAGTCCGTTAGTGCACCTAGCAGAGATGTTAAATAAGCTACAGCCCGATTTGATTGTGTTTACTGGGGATGTGCTAGATAGACCAGAAAATATCACCGTATTTAAACGCTTTATAGGGTTGATAGATGTGCATATACCCAAAGCTGCCATTTTAGGTAATTGGGAATATTGGGCAAATGTTAGGTTGGAACAACTTAATGTGATTTATGAAAATAATAATTGTAAGTTATTAATAAATCAAGGAACACAATATAAGTTAAAAGAAAAAATATTTTCAATAACAGGCGTAGATGATTTTGTTGCTGGAAAGCCAAATATTACTGAAGCATTAAAATTGTATCTGCCATCCGATTATCATATTATTTTAAATCACTGCCCTCAATATACAGATCAAATTAGATCGGCACTTCCGAGTAATATAAAATCCGATTTAATATTATCGGGTCATACGCATGGCGGGCAAGTAAATCTTTTCGGGTTTTGCCCTTATTTACCTAGGGGTTCTGGTAAATATGTAAAAGGTTGGTATAGTGGGAACCCCAAAATGTACGTATCTAAAGGAATTGGCACAAGCATTTTCCCCATACGTTTAGGTGCAAGAGCAGAAGTAGCCATATTTAATTTCCCGGGCTAATTTAGTTAAGCACCAATAATCATTCTTGATTTACCACCAAATATTTTCCTGAATATAAATACAAATAACATACTTATTGTGATAGAAAGTACAAGCATTAAAAATGCGCCAATAAAAATATTGAATGGGGCAATCTTACTAAAACTCAGAATAGGCATTAATATGCCTATTAAGGAAAAAATTAAAAAACCATGTAAGAAATAAATAGCAAATCCATCTTTGGCAATTTGGTGTAGTCCAATAATTTTTTTCTCTCCCATATTTTTTAATAACACAATTACAATTCCAGAAATACAAACTTTTTGAATATAGTATAATGTTGCTCGTATAGATACTCTCCCCAACATGTCAATATTCTTTAATTGAATATAAACAAGGGCTATAGTTGATAATAAAGCAATAACAATTAGCCAAATAAAATTATTTTTTACCCACGCTAATCTTTTTTCTAAATCAACGCCAATATACATTCCAGCTACATAAGCACCTAAGAAATAAAGCATGGTTTGTAAACTTAAAAAATCGGATTTCATCAATTCCATCATCTCAATTCTAGATACAACTAATGGAATACATATTAGTATAATAAAAAAGTAAGTTCCTATTTTTTTCGAATTTATTAAGTAATCAACTAATGGAGTTACTAAATACAAAAAAAGAAGAATAGGAATATACCAAAATACGAAATTAGCTTTTCCATAAATGAAATTTCTTATTACAGCATGATAATATTCCGTAAAATTTGTTAGAACAACAAAGGGATTATTTGATTTTTGATCAAAAATGGAGAATACCAAAGTGAAGAACAAATACGGTAAAACCACATGTTTAAATTTTCCAATATAAAACGCTTTATAACCTTTAGCTTTTAAAACAGCGGAGAATAAAATTCCAGAAATTACTGCAAAATATATTGTTGCATTATGAAATAGAATTTCGTTCGTAATTGCAATAGGGTTGTTTGGGTTGAAATTAAAGTTGCTTGCTCCTAAAAACGCAAAAACAACGGCGTGTATTGCAACTATATTTATTATAGCAAATCCTCTAAAGTTGTGTAGATATCCAAGGAATTGTTTTGGCTGTTGAATGTTTTTCATATTTAGCTCATTTATTATTCGACAATATATAGCTATTATTTTATATATCCTCTTAAAAATCTACTTAAGTATTATGTGAATATTTATTAAAAAATCAAGCTAAGATTACTATTTCATCGTATTTAATTGGAAAATCCTTCGATAAATGGGTACACTTGGATTTAAAACTGCAAAAAAAAGAGGAACGCAAATGCATTCCTCTTTTTTTTAAGTAATTGATACTATTTTTAAATGACTTTACCCATACTTACAACTTTTGTTGGTGTTGGATTTCCACCACTTTTTTCAAGTGAAATTGCAAATGCTTCTGCTTTGCCAAATGATTTCATTCGTTGTAAGCGAAAGCTTCCACTTTTTGTTTGAACTATTAGTCCACCATTTACTGGTACTCCATTTATAATTGCCCAAAACTGGTATTGCATCCCTTCGGGTGCCTGAGGTAGATTGGTAG
>JAYTXG010000123.1:0-1561 GCA_043743375.1 Sphingobacteriia bacterium | reverse complement strand
TTAAATTTTAGCGACTACTTGATTGATTTTTTAATTGACCAAGGCTATGATCCGCAATTTGGCGCTAGGCCATTAAAACGATTAATTCAAAAACAATTAGTGAATGATCTTAGTAAGAAAATTCTTGCAGGTGAAATAGATAAAACTAAATCAGTTTTAGTAGATGTTTTTGATGGAGTTGTTGTATTTCGAAATGAAGACAATTAATTTATTTTTGTTAATAATTTCATAACAGGCAACAGATTTTAATGCAGCTGCATCTTTTCTTTATGATAAGATATCTACGCTAAAACCTTAAACCATGAAAAAAAGAAATACCCTTTATTATGTTGCTGCTATTTTAGTTATCATAGTAGTAATTGTTAGCTCTTGCACTAAAAATAGTTCAATTGAATCGGCTATTGGAGATCAAAATGTTTCCTTGTATTTAACCGATGCTCCAGCAATTTATGAGAAAGTTTTAATTGATATAAGATCGGTAAAGATATTAGTTGACACTAGTAAAGACACCCGTAAAAAAGACAGCTGTAATTGGGAAAGAATTGGCGATGAGAAAGATAGAAGATTTTCTGATGGTGATTCTGATTTAGTATGGCAAGATTTATCTATTAATGCAGGAATTTACGATGTGTTGAAATTAAGAAACGGGTTAGATACTTTGCTCGCATCTAAAACTGTTCTAAATGGTTCAGTTCGATTAATTAAAATCGAGTTTGGTACTAATAACGTTGTAATGAAAGATAGTATTACTTATCCATTACTGTTGCCAATTGGAGCACCCAATTATTTCATTATCAAATTAAAAGGTCATGAACTAGATGAATATCTACCAAGAAAATTAAGATTATGGCTCGATTTTGATATTGCTAATTCAATTATTCAAGAAAGAAATAATCAGTTTTATTTCAGACCATGGATAAAGTTCTTTACCGAAAAAACAACAGCTAGTATTTCCGGAAAAGTGATACCTATGGAAGCAAGGCCAATTGTAATAGTGTACAACAATACCGATACAGCAGTTGCACTTCCAAATAGGGAAGGGTATTTTAAAATCAGGGGATTAAAAGAAGGAACATATACAGTGTATATAAATGCATCAAATGGGTATAATGGAAAAACCATAACCAATATTACGGTGAGTAAAACAAAAGAGCTCTTATTGGGCACAATTGAACTTAGGAAGTAGGTGTGTATTTTGGTGATTTTTGAGGGGGCGATTTTTTCGCCCCTTTTTTTGTACTTTACACCATGCAAAACAATCACTTTATTTTATATGGAGCCAATGGGTATACTGGTAAACTTATTGCTAAAATGGCGCACGAATACGAAATGGTGCCGGTTTTAGCTGGCCGAAATGAAATTGCTATAAAGTCATTAGCGCAAGAACTTAATCTTCCTTTTAAAATAATAGACCTAGATAATCATTTAGCTCTTGTTAATTTTCTTAAAGACTATAAAGTTGTATTACATGCTGCTGGCCCTTTTCAATTTACTTCTAAAAAAATGATTAATGCTTGCTTAGAATCAAATACCCATTATTTGGATATAACCGGAGAAATCG
>JAYTXG010000122.1:0-2694 GCA_043743375.1 Sphingobacteriia bacterium | reverse complement strand
TATCTAATGGATGGAGTTTAATGTATGTTTTTATTCTCGTTCCTGCATTCATAAGAAATTTGATCTACGATTTTATTGCTAGTAATCGCTACAAATGGTTTGGTAAAAAAGAAGCATGCTGGGTTCCGACTTCAGCATTAAAAAATCTTTTTCTTGATTAGCATTATTCGCTCATCATTTCACGAACTATACTAATAACATCTTCTGCATTGGGCTTACTAAAATAATCTCCATCACTACCGTAGCTCGCTCTATGTGCTTGTGCAGTAAGGGTACGTGGATTTACATCTAACCATTGAAAAGCACGTTGGCCTTCAATTACCTGATTGTACATATATGCAGCCGCTCCACCTGGCACATCTTCATCTACAAACAATATACGATTTGTTTTTTTTAATGATTCAATAATCATGTGATTAATATCAAATGGCAATAAAGTTTGCACATCAATAATTTCGCAACTTACTCCAGCTTTATCCAAACGTTCTACAGCATCCTGAATAATTCTTAGAGTAGATCCATAAGAAACTATAGTAACATCATCTCCTTCTTTTATAATTTCTGGAACCCCCAACGGAACAGCAAACTCTAATAAATTAGCAGGCATTTTTTCTTTTAAACGATATCCGTTTAAACACTCAATTACTAATGCAGGATCATTACTCGCCAATAAAGTATTATACATTCCTACTGCTTGGACCATATTTCTTGGAACACAAACATATATTCCCCTTAATGAATTAATAATCATCCCTAATGGAGAACCACTATGCCAAATTCCTTCTAAACGGTGACCTCTAGTTCTAATAATCAATGGGCAACTCTGCTGTCCTTTTGTTCTAAAATGTGTGGTAGCAACATCATCACTTAATATCTGTAAACCGTACAATAAATAATCGAGGTATTGAATTTCTGCAATTGGTCTTAATCCCCTCAAAGCCATACCCAATGCTTGTCCTACTATAGTTAATTCTCTAATGCCGGTATCTAAAATACGGTCTTTGCCATGCTTATCTTGTAAGCCTGCTAAGCCTTGATTTACATCTCCAATATGGCCAACATCTTCACCAAAAGCATACACTTTCGGATTTTGTGTAAACAATGCATCAAAATATTTATTCAGTATTTCAAAACCATTTACTAAAGGTGCATCAAAAGAAATGAGTGGTTTTACTTCAGCTACTTTCAATGCACTTTTATTATTTTGATTGTATAAATGAGAATTATACAATTGTTTGCTTTCTGCTAAAAGCTCTTCGTAATACAACTTAACATCATTTATAGAAGGCGATTGTGGAGCAATTTCTGCAGCAACACACAATGCTCTTAAAACATCTCTTCGTTGTGGTTCTTTTAATGAAATTAATTCATTAGACATTTGTTGTAACTGTCCATATTTATCAATATCATTCACCACCATTTCTCGCAATAAAGTGGCAGTATTTGCTGCTTGCTCTTTTATGGGATCAAAATACTTATTGAAAGCAGTTAATCTAGCTTCACGCACAAATTCTTTTGCAGCTATTTCTATGTCTGATAATTCTTCTTCATTGGAGAGTCCGTTTTCAAACATCCATTCTTTCATTTTTTTAATGCAATCCCATTCTTTTTCCCAAGCCAGCCGTTCTGCAGATTTATATCTTTCGTGGCTACCGCTTGTAGAATGGCCTTGAGGTTGTGTTACTTCTTCTACATGAAACAAAACGGGCACATGGGTTTCACGAACTCTCTGTATTGCTTCCTCAAAAACTTGACACATTCCTGCGTAATCCCAAGCCTTTAATTTATAAATATGAATTCCATTACTGTTCTCATTTTTTTCCAATCCTTTCAAAGCATCAGAAATAGAACCCTTGGTAGTTTGAAAATTTTTTGGAACAGAGATTCCATAACCATCATCCCATACAAAAACTGCTAAGGGAACTTGTAATACACCCGCAGCATTCATTGTTTCCCAAAAATGGCCTTCTGTTGTACTGGCATCGCCAATTGTGCAGAAACAAATTTCATTTCCGTTGTGGCTTAAATTATCAAACCGAGATAATTGTAACCCTTGCCGAAAACATTTTGAGGCAAATGCCAATCCCAAAGCCCTAGGCATTTGAGAAGCAGTTGGGGCCATATCAGCAGAAATATTCTTCCTATTGGCAAGATCTAGCCAATTTCCATTATCATCTACAAATTTTGTTGCAAAATGAGCATTCATTTGACGGCCAGCACTAAAAGGATCATTCTTTACATCTGGATCACCATATAACTGCGCAAAAAATTGCTCAACGCTAGATAATCCTGTAGCAAACATAAAAGTTTGGTCTCTATAATATCCACTTCTAAAATCGCCAGGCTGAAAAAACTTAGCCATTGCTAACTGAGCTACCTCTTTACCATCACCAAAAATGCCAAACTTAGCTTTGCCAGTAAGTACTTCTCTTCTGCCCAATAAACTTACTTCTCTACTAATAACAGCAGTTTTATAGTCTTCCAGAACGGTTTTCCGAAATACTTCAAAAGAGATCATATCTTCTTTATGCTTAATAGAGGCTGCTGATTCCATATTACAAAAATAGTACTAGCAGAGTAATAGACTAACAATTATTAGTATTATCTGGTAGATTGGTCACAAATTATTGATAATAAATGAGCTGATTATAACCTAAGATAATTCTTTACTCAGAAGTTTGCGTAATTTTGTTT
>JAYTXG010000121.1:0-39457 GCA_043743375.1 Sphingobacteriia bacterium | reverse complement strand
ACTCATGTCTGTTTTGGATTGATGACCTTCTTTTAACTCATCTCCTTCCGACAATGGAATTGCAGCGTGACATATAAATTGAACTATATCTTTATTTACTTCACCATCCATTTTTTTAAACAAATCAAAAGCTTCCATTTTATAAATTACCAAAGGATCTTTTTGCTCATAAGTGGCAGTTTGCACACTTTGTTTTAAATCATCCATACAACGTAAATGTTCTTTCCAAGCATCATCAATAAAGCCCAGTGTTACAGATTTTTCCAATGCATTTAAAAGCTCTGCACCTTTGGATTTCAGGGTTTTTTCCATATTAGCTAAAACCTGCATATCCCTTCTTCCATCTGTAAAAGGAACAATTACATTATCAACCTGAGAACCTTGTTGTAATTTGATATTTTTGAAAACAGGAACTGATTGTACCATCATATCCTGTTTCTTTCTTTCATAATTTGTTATTGCTTCAGTATATAATTTTTCTGTTAATTGATTTTCTGGAGTCTTACTTAATTCCTCTGATGTTATAGATGAATCAATTCCAAAATTTACTATCACCGCTAAACGGAAACCTTCGTGATCATTTTGTTCTTTAAAAGCACTTACCAAACTTTCTGCTACAGAATACATAGCATTGTCTAGATCTAAAGCCAATCTTTCTCCAAATAAAGCATGATTTCTTTTTGAATAAATAACAGTTCGTTGCTTATTCATTACGTCATCATATTCCAACAAACGCTTTCTAATTCCAAAGTTGTTTTCCTCTACTTTACGTTGTGCACGTTCAATAGATTTGGTAATCATGCTATGCTGAATTACTTCTCCTTCTTTATACCCTGCAAAGTCCATCACTTTGGCAATTCTTTCACTACCAAACATGCGCATTAAATCGTCTTCTAATGAAACAAAGAACAATGAAGAACCTGGGTCACCTTGCCTTCCAGCACGTCCGCGTAACTGTCGATCTACCCTTCGCGATTCGTGGCGTTCTGTTCCAAGAATTGCTAATCCGCCTGCATCTTTTACACCTGGTCCGAGTTTAATATCTGTACCTCTACCAGCCATATTTGTAGCGATGGTAACTGCTCCAGGCAAACCTGCTTCTGCAATAATTTGTGCTTCTCTCGCGTGCTGCTTAGCATTCAATACATTATGAGGAATTTGCTTTTGGCGCAACATTCTGCTCAATAATTCACTTACTTCAACTGAAGTTGTACCAACAAGAACTGGGCGAGGCGTTTTATTTTTTAATTCACCAGTTATAGGATCTAGGTCAGGAATTAAATTCCCTTTTGCATCTAAAATGGGAATTAATTTCTCCACAGAATCTAATTTGGGAATAAATTTTCCACTCTTATCCAAATCACCTTCGCACTTAAAATTGGTATAAGAAAAAGTAAGTTGTTGAATCTCATCAATGACAGCTCCAAATTTTTCACGCTTGGTTTTGAACACTAAATCCTGATCATCTTTTCTTATGGCAATCACATTAGTTGGAATACTAACTACATCTAATTTATAGATATCCCATAACTCTGCGGCTTCTGTTTCTGCAGTACCCGTCATACCAGCCAACTTATGATACATTCTAAAATAGTTCTGCAATGTAACTGTAGCATAGGTTTGAGTAGATGCTTCAATTTTTACATTTTCTTTAGCTTCAATTGCTTGATGCAATCCATCAGAATATCTTCGTCCATCAAGAATACGACCGGTTTGCTCATCAACTATTTTAACGCCACCATCTAAAACAACATACTCAACATCTTTATCAAATAAAGTATAAGCTTTCAATAATTGTTGCGTTGTATGAATTCGATCTGCTTTTACAGAATATTCATTAATGATTGCTTCTTTTTGGTGTAATTTTTGATCTGCCTCTAAGGAAGCATCTTTATCTACTGCGGCAAGTGTTAAGCTAATATCTGGTAGTATAAAAAAATGAGGGTCTTCCCCTGATCCTGTAATCAAATGAATACCTTTATCAGTTAGTTCAACTGAATTATTTTTTTCATCAATATAAAAATAAAGTTCTTCATCGGCTTTAGGCATTTCACGTTGCTGATCGGCCAGATAAAAATTTTCTGTCTTTTGCAATTTCACCCTCATACCCGGCTCACTCAAATATTTTATCAATGCACTATTCTTCGGTAATCCTCTGTGGGCGCGGAATAGAGCCAACCCTCCATCTTTAGGATCATCATTCCCTTCAGCAATTTTTTTCTTAGCTTCTATCAAAAAATTTTGTGTTGCTCTTTTTTGAGCATCTATTAATTTCTCTACCCTTGGCTTTAATTCAAAGAATTGTTGTTCCCCTGTTTGATAGCCGATAGGACCAGAAATAATTAAAGGAGTTCTCGCATCGTCAATTAAAACAGAATCAACTTCATCCACCATTGCAAAATGGTGTTTGCGTTGAACCATTTCTTCTGGACTATGCACCATATTATCACGCAGATAATCAAATCCAAATTCATTATTGGTGCCATAAGTAATGTCAGCTAAATAAGCTTTTCTTCTTGCCTCACTATTTGGCTCATGCTTATCTATACAGTCAACAGTTAATCCCAACCATTCAAAAATGGTTCCATTCCACTCACTGTCTCTTTTTGCTAAATAATCATTTACAGTTACAATATGCACACCTTCACCTGCCAATGCATTTAGATAAGCTGGCAAAGTAGATACCAGCGTTTTACCTTCACCAGTAGCCATTTCAGCAATTTTACCTTGGTGCAAAACGCTACCACCAATTAGCTGAACATCATAGTGCAACATATTCCACAAAACAGCTGCACCACCTGCCATCCATGTGTTTTTAAATGATACTTGATCTCCAGCAATGGTAATATATTCTTTTCGAACGCTTAAATCTCGATCTAGTTGCGTTGCGGTTGAAGTAATTATTTCATTTTCTTTAAATCTGCGAGCAGTATCTTTGATTACTGCAAAAGCTTCTGGTTGGATTGCTGAAAGCGCCACTTCAATTTGCTGATCACGTTCTTTTTTAAGTTGATCAATTCCTTGGTAGATAAGGTCTTTGTTGTGAATATCTGCCTCTGGTAAAGCATCTGCTTCTACTTTTTTAGCATTTATTTCGGCATCAATCAAAGCCAAGTGTTGTTGAATGCGATCTTTAAACTCAACCGTTTTAGCTCGAAGCTGATCATTAGAAAGTGCTTGATATTGCTGAAAAAACTGATTTGTTTTTTGAACAATAGGCATTAAGACTTGCACATCTTTTTCACTTTTACTGCCCCCAAATAACTTAGAAATAAACTTCAACATATAGTTATAGCGATAATATGAATAATGATTTTATCAAACAGCGTGCAAAAATTACTTTTTAGTCAATTTGACACCCTATTTAAGAGCTGGCAAAGGTAAGGTTTTGAACGAGACCAATGAACCAGTTTAGGCAATTGGTTATATCTGATAGAATTAAACTGTTCACATTCGCAGTAAATATGCCAAGTTTGTATTGGAAAATAGTACAGTTTCTGCTACTTTTGCAGCCCCTTTCCTAACATTATACCCAATTAACAATGGCTGGTCAATTAAAAGAGGTTAGATCTAGAATTAAAAGTGTACAAAGTACCCAACAAATTACCAAAGCAATGAAAATGGTAAGTGCGGCCAAATTACGCAGAGCACAGGACTCCATCACACAGATGCGCCCTTATGCCAAAAAATTACAACAAATGTTGAGCAATATAGTTAGTAGCATTGAAGGCGGAATGACATTGGCATTGGCAGAAGAGAGAACTATAGAAAAAGTACTATTAATTGTAATTACTAGTGATAGAGGTTTGTGTGGTGGCTATAACGCTAATATTGCTAAACTAGCTAAAAGTACAGTTGCAGAAAAATACGAACCGCAGTGGAAAAAAGGAAATGTTGAAATATGGAATATTGGCAAAAAAGGGTTTGAAGTACTTACAAAAGCTGGGTATAAAACAAATCCTAAATTTAAAGACATTTATTTAAACTTAAATTTTGAAGCTGTACAACTAGCTGCTCAATCTGCAATGAAAGCTTTTGAAAACAAAGAGTTTGATGCAATAGAAATTATATATAGTGAGTTTAAGAATGCAGGAACACAAGCTTATACTGCCGAACCATTTTTGCCTATTCCTAAAGTGAGTAATTTAGTTAGTAAGAAAAAAATAGACTTTATTTTTGAACCAGCCAAGGAGGAATTGATTGCAGAGTTGATGCCAAAAATATTAAATACACAATTATTTAAAGCAGTATTGGATGGCAATGCTAGTGAGCACGGAGCAAGAATGACTGCAATGGATAAGGCTAGCGAAAATGCAAACGAATTGTTGAAATCACTTAAAATTAGTTATAATCGTGCTCGTCAAGCTGCCATTACAACAGAATTAACGGAGATTGTTAGTGGAGCTGCTGCTTTACAGGGATAATTATTTTGGTTAACTTAGAATAACTCATAACTCTTAACTCATAATTCATAACTCTCAATAATGGAACTAAGCGAGATTATACCACATATTGAAGTGCTCATTTTTGCAAGTGAGAAACCCCTTACTGCATTAGATATTGTTGAGTTAATCAATAATAATTTTGGATTTTTAGAGGAGCGTATTTCCTTAGACCAGATTGAGTCTGCAATAGAAGGAATTAAGGAGAAATATGATTCAGAATTTTACCCTTTTGAAGTCCGCGAAAGTGGAGGTGGATGGCAGTTTCTTACAAAGAAAGATTTTCATAAAACAATAGCACAGTTGAACGGAGATAAGTTTTTAAAGCGACTTTCCAATGCTGCCCTCGAAACATTGGCAATTATTGCCTATAAACAACCCATAACTAAAGGAGAAATAGAAGCTATTCGTGGCGTAAATACAGATTATAGTATTCAAAAACTGCTCGAAAAAGAACTTGTTCTTATAAGTGGAAGAAATGAGCAAATGCCTGGAAAGCCGCTGATATACGCAACTTCAAAGACTTTTATGGATTATTTTGGGATAAACAATACTTCAGACCTTCCAAAAATTAAGGAAGTATTGGCAGAACAGTGGGTAGAAGGAACTTTAATAAAACCAGAAGACTTTACCGACCATCCAATTGCAGATTCAATTTCAAATTCAATTGTTCATGAAGAAGAAATCATTGAAGGTGATGTTTCAGAAATAGAAGTGAATGAAGAAGGGGAACTGATTATTAAAAAAGAAGAAGAAAGCGATAATTCCGCAGAAGAAAATAACCCAGCATAAATTTGGTTATTATCTTTACGACATGTACCTAACAAATAGTAACAATCAATTAACATCAATAGCAGCTACTTATGGTACGCCATTGTATGTATATAATGCAGATAAAATAACTGAGCAATATTTACATTTAACCAATGCATTTGAAGGCACCAATACAAAATTCTTTTTTGCCTGCAAATCACTCACGAATATTAATATTCTAAAACATATTCATTCACTCGGATGCAATATAGATTGTAGCTCAATCAATGAAGCTAAATTGGCATTATATGCAGGTTTTGATCCTAAAAATATTCTATACACCAGCAACGGTATAGCTTTTGAAGAAATTCAGGAAGCTGTTGGTATGGGTATCAATATCAATATAGATAGTCTTTCGAATCTCGAAAAATTTGGACAACAATATGGTCATAGTTACCCAGTAGGAATAAGACTTCGGCCGAATATTATGGCAGGTGGAAATTTAAAAATCTCAACTGGTCATGAGAAAAGCAAATTTGGAATTCCAATAGAACAATTAGATGCAATTCTCAGTTTAATAAAAACACATAATATTTACATTTCAGGATTACATGTTCATACAGGAAGTGAAATAAAAGATGTTGCTATTTTTATGCGGGTAGCTGATATTTTTTTCAACTTAATTCCATATTTTCCTGAATTACAATTTCTAGATCTTGGGGGCGGATTTAAAGTGCCTTATCATGATAATGAAACTGGCACTGATATTAAGCTACTTGCAACTAAAGTAAATGAAGTGTTAAATAAATTAAAAACTCATTACGGAAAAAATTTTCAAACTTGGTTTGAACCTGGTAAATATTTAGTAAGTGAATGCGGTAGTTTTATTACAACTGTTAATGTAATCAAAGAAAATACTGCTGCAACATTTGTAGGGGTTAATAGTGGTTTCAATCACTTAATCAGACCGATGTTTTATGAAGCATTTCATCGAATTAGAAATATTAGTAACCCAAATGGCATTATAAAAAAATATGCGGTAGTAGGAAATATTTGCGAAACCGACACATTTGCTTGGGATAGAGAATTAAATGAAGTAAGAGAGGGCGATTTATTGGTATTTGATAATGCTGGAGCTTATGGTTTTGAAATGGGTAGCAATTATAACTCACGTTTCTTGCCCCCACAAGTAATGGTTAAGGAAAACGAAATTTATTTGATTCGCAAAAGAGATATTTTTGAGGATTTATTAAGAAATCAGATTGACATCAATTGATAACTTATTAGTAGTTTGCACAAACATGATTGAAGTTAGTGATATAAGGAAAAGCTTTGAAGGAAGATCCATTTTAGATGGAATTAATGCTGTAATGGAAACTGGCAAATGCAATCTGATTATTGGTGCCAGCGGAAGCGGCAAAACAGTACTTACTAAATGTATTGTAGGTTTATTTTATCCTGAAACAGGGGTGATTTCTTATGATGGCCAAGATATTATTACCATGGATACTAAAGAAAGAAAACTACTTCGACAAAAAATTGGTATGCTATTTCAAGGGAGTGCATTATTTGATTCTATGACAGTTGAACAGAACGTGATATTTCCTTTAGATATGTTTACTAACTGGACTACAGCAGAAAAAAAAAGAAGAGCATCTGAAGTTTTGGAGCGTGTTAATTTAACTGATACGCATAAAAGATATCCAGCAGAAATTAGTGGAGGAATGAAAAAAAGGGTTGGTATAGCACGATCAATTGTGTTAAACCCTAAATATCTTTTTTGTGACGAACCCAATTCAGGTTTAGACCCACAAACTTCATTGGTAATAGACAAACTAATTAAAGAGATTACTGTAGAATTCAATATCACAACAATTGTTGTTACCCATGATATGAATAGTGTGATGGAAATTGGCGACCATATTGTTTACCTTCATCAAGGAAAGAAGCAATGGGAAGGAACCAACAAAGACATTATTTTTAGTAAAGATAAGTTGTTGAATAATTTTATTTTTGCTTCTGATTTTTTGCAAGACGCAAAGCAAATGAGAATGATGGAAGCGGATGGAAAAATTTAGAAATACCCAGCATATGAAAAAGATTTTTTTAATTTTTAGTGCCTTTGTCTTAGCATATACACTGCAAGCCCAATCTCCAATTGATACCATTCCAACGTATCAAAAAAATTCTATGCTACCAGAATTTAAGTTACTACAAACAGATAGTACTTGGTTAACAAAAGCCACTCTCCCATCTTATGAATACACAATGATTATTTATTTTAGTCCAGAATGTAGTCATTGCCAGTATGAGGCCAAAGAGATTGTAAGTAAAATTGATAGTTTACAAAACGTTCTCTTTATTTGGGCTAGTTACCGTGATTTTGATGATATCAAAAAATTCTATTACCAATACAAACTCAACAAATACCCAAATATGAAAGTGGGCAGAGATCCAAAATATATAATCCCTGCTTTTTATCAAGTAAAGTTTACTCCATTTGTTGCTTTATATGATAAAAACAAACAATTTTTAAAAGCTTGGGATATGGGGGTAGAAATGCCCGAATTAATCGAATTTATTAATAAAAAGTAACAGCCTGGTTGTAACTTTGTGTTTCTACAATTAATCATTTTAAACAATTCTAATTATGAAAGTTACCGTAGTAGGTGCAGGAGCCGTAGGAGCCACATGTGCCGATAATATTGCCCGCAAAGAATTATGTACTGAGTTGGTTTTATTAGATATTAAAGAAGGTTTAGCTGAAGGTAAAGCACAGGATATGATGCAAACTGCTGCATTATTAGGGTTTGATACAAAAATTGTTGGAAGCACCAACGATTATGCAAAAACTGCAGGTAGTGATGTTGTTGTAATAACTTCTGGTATTCCTCGTAAACCAGGTATGACAAGGGAAGAGTTGATTGGCACTAATGCAGGTATTGTAAAAACTGTTTGTGAAAATATTTTAAAGCATTCTCCTAATACAATCATTATAGTGATTAGTAATCCAATGGATACAATGACTTATTTAGCATTAACTGCTACTGGATTGCCTAAGCATAGAATCATTGGAATGGGTGGCACATTAGACAGTAGCAGATTTAAGTATCAATTAAGTCAACACCTTGGTTGTAGTCCTGCTGATTTAAATGCAGTAGTTATAGGCGGACATGGTGATACTACTATGATTCCTTTAATTAGATATGCAACTTGGAACTCTGCTCCTGTTACTAATTTCTTAAGTGCAGAACAACAACAACAAATTGTAAATGATACAATGGTTGGTGGAGCAACACTTACTAAACTAATTGGCACTTCGGCTTGGTACGCACCGGGTGCTGCAGGAGCTGCAATGGTAGAAAGCATTGTACGTGATCAGAAAAAGTTATTTACTTGTTGTGTTAGTTTAAACGGAGAATATGGTCAGTCTGATATTTGTTTAGGAGTACCTGTTACTATTGGCAAAAATGGTTGGGAAAAAATACTCGACTATCAATTAAATGCCGATGAGCAAACCGCATTTAATAAAAGTGCAGATGCAGTTCGTAGTATGAATTCGGTGTTAAAGACTTTATAATAATATTTTAAAAAGAATATAAGCCCGCTCATTGAGTGGGCTTTTTTATAGCACTTAATTGAACAAAATAATTCAGGAATTAGTGGGGGTTGAGATGACCAGCTCTATCCCAAAAAATTAATGGGCGTTACAGGAGTATAAAATGGCAACACATATTTCATTGCATCTGTTACATTCATTCGCTTTAACAATATCTCATGCAATATAGTTCTATAATCTGTTGTTACTGCAAGATCAACACCATTGTCTAAATTCTCGGTTTTTAATCCCTTCCAATTCCCATACATCTTACCCCCTTTTACATTACCCCCCAATGCCATCATTGCATTGCCAAAACCATGATCGGTGCCATTACTTTTATTACTCTTTACCCTCCTCCCAAATTCACTCATCACTAAAACCGTTAATCGATGCTGGAACTTATTTAAATCGTTGTAAAATGCATGCAGATTCTGACTTAAACTCTTTACCAAATCCGGAAAACGATATGCCTGATATTCATGCGTATCCCATCCTCCATAATCTACAGTAGAAACTTGTATGCCAACATCTAACTTAATTAATTGTGCTAAATTTTTCAAGCTTCTCCCAAAATCATCATCCTTATAAATAGCTCCATTATCTGGCTTATACTGCACTGCTTCTCCATTTCCTCTACGAGGCATTTTTTTCTGCAACATATCTATTGTATAAAATGTTTGCAATGCAGTTTTACCCAACTGCGACTGGTCATTATACGACTTACGAATTAAATTATTAAAATTACCATCGGCCTGAATAGCAAAATCATTCAACCCATTAATTGATATGGCAGTAGGGCTTCCCCATAATGATAATGGCATGCTGCTACCAGCAGCTACAGCACTGAAATTATTTTTATCTGAAATAGAATTTAAATAACGAGCTAACCATCCCTCCGAAATACTTTTTTTACTCTGAATACCCTTCTCTATCATGTCTTGAGCATCAAAGTGACTGCGCGTTCCGTTCGTTAATCCGCATGCATGTATTACAGCCAACTGATCTGAATCATACAACTCTTTTAATTGCGGCGCCGATGAATGAAAACGAAAATCAACATCACCCAAACCATTCTTTAACTTCAGACCCGCATTTTCTCCAGCTTCGGATACGCGCAATGCCGGTTCTCTATCGGCAAAATAATGTGGATCATTTACCGGAGCAATTAATTGTAACCCATCACACCCACCACGCAAAAAAACCATTACAAAAATTTCGTTATTGGGCAAATAAGCTGGTCGCATAGAAATACCAGTGATCCCAGTGAGCATCATTGCCGCCGTTGCTGAACTACATTGTTGTATAAAATCTCTTCTTTGCATATTATCTAACCTGAAAATCTGGTAATAATAAAATGGCACTTACTAACCAATTTACTTTTTCATTTCGTAAATTTCCTTTGCCATACATTTCTCTTTCTGGTCTTCCTCCATCAGCAAAATATACACTTAGGTTTTGCAAAATATCTCCCTCGGGTACGTAACCCAATATTCGCTTTAACCAATAAATAGTTACGTCTTTACAGGTTTTATACTGTGCTGGTATCTGATCGGCAACATCTGTCTTTGCATAATTATGCCAATAATAATTCAATACATTAATCGGAAAATTCCATCGGCGTAATAACATTTCTGCATTAGTCCAATAAGCAGCCTGATCTGGATATCCAGAGGGCGTTGGCCATGCGAAAGGCTGTTGGCCCATCTGCAATAATGCCCACATCATATTATCATTGGGCGTAACATCTGCATCCACCGCCCTTAATGTAGAAATTGCTAACTCTAGTGGTCGCTTAATTTTTTCTCCCCATGTTAATCTGCATTCTTCCGACATTGCAATTACTTTTACCACTTTGGCTATTTGATCGGCACTATCAATATTCATCATCCACTCCCTTGCTGCTAATGCAATAATTTCTTCTGTAGGTTTATCAGATATAATTCTGGTACATAATTTTTTGCAAATAAATTTTGCTGTTCCAGGATGATTAGCCAATAAATCCAATACTTTATTTCCATCATTTAATGGTGGTTGATTGGGATTGAACTCTACTCCCAACACCCTTTTTTGGTAATTATCGTGCCACTGTTCTTGGTAATGAAACTCGCCAGTATTGGCAAACCTTCCTCCTTTCCAATCATCTGACCCATCGGAAATTGTCCACCCCGTGAAAGCCCTTGCAGCTTCATATACATCTTCATCTATATAGCCTTCTGGCTTTCCATCTACTGCCCCTGGCACTTCCCTCCATCTATTGTATAAATGATTTAAATAATGCACTGAACCCAATGTGTGCAACTCAAATAATTCTCTTGCGTAGTTTTCATTAGCAGGACTCGCTTTGCTACTTGCATTATTTAAATAACATTGCATAGCAACACTTTTTGCAACGCCTTCTAATAACTCCCTGAAGTTGCCAAAAACGTTTTTCCGAATTACTTCTCTATCATAAATAGGAAATGTAATAGCCACCCGATCATCTATCTTAACACTTACATTAAAATGATTGTGCCAAAAATCCACCATCAATTCTTTTAACTGCCATTTGCTATAAACCCCTCTTATGATTGATGCGCCAAATACTTGTTTGGCTGGATAAATTTTTTCTTCATAATTAACCGATGCATCATACAATGGCCATAAGCGTGTTAATGGCGCATCGAGTAATTCATAATACCTATTTTCTTTAATTATTTTTTTTGTGCCGTCTGCAGCAAATTTTGTGTACTCTATAGGGTACGATAGTTCCTTCAATTTTTTATTGAGTAAATCGTCTTTGCTATCATCGGGTGATAACTGCTCTTCTATATAACCCTTAATACCTAATTCTTTAATTCTTTGGAGTGATGAAGCATTTGGACCGAACCCCAGTTTATTTAACAAAAGTATTTCAACCGGTGGATTCGATATTCTGTTGAATATTGGTGAGGACATCTTTTATATAACGTAATTAGGCAAAGGTAAGTATATATGGAATGTATAAAGTTTATACAGTTATGCGGCATTAGGGCATTACGTGGTTGGGTCAGTTAACTAGCATAATACCGCAATGACGAAATCCCGTAATTCCTTAATGCCTACTTATGCACTTCACTGGTAAAATGAAAAGTTATATCGGGGTTATTGGTAATCTCGGTATTTAAAAACCATTCGCTTTGCGCGAGGTAAACAGGATTTTCATCTTTGTCTAAAGCTGCATTTTGTTGTTTGAATCGCAAGAAATCATCTAGCTTTTTAGGGTCTGCACTGGTTAACCAACATGCTTTAAAAAAGGGCAAGGTTCTAAACTCACATGCGGCTCCATACTCGTGCAATAATCTATATTGAATAACTTCAAACTGCAGTTCGCCCACACAACCAATAATTTTTTTATTGCCCCCAAACTGGGTAAATAATTGTGCAACTCCTTCATCTGTAAGCTGACTAATTCCTTTATCTAACTGTTTGGTTTTCATTGGATCTCGATTGACCAACTCTTTAAAAATTTCAGGTGAAAATGTAGGAATTCCAGCAAAATAAAAATCTTCTCCTTCCGTCATCGTATCACCAATTTTAAAGTTCCCTGTATCAAATAAACCTACCACATCTCCTGCATAAGCATCATCTACCACCTCCTTATTTCTTGCCATAAAACTATAAGGATTACTAAACCGCATGTCTTTATTATTGCGAACATGGTGGTAGTATTTATTGCGCTCAAATCTACCACTGCATACCCTCATAAATGCAATTCTATCTCTATGCTTAGGATCGAGGTTGGCATGTATTTTAAAAATAAATCCACTGAATTTTTCTTCACCCACTTCTACTGTTCTCGTGGAGGTATCTCTTGAACGAGGTATAGGAGCAATACGAATAAACGTGTCGAGCATTTCCTTTACCCCAAAATTATTTACCGCACTCCCAAAAAATACGGGAGCTATTTTACCTTTGAGGTAATCTTCGGCATTCAAATCGCCATAAACTCCATCTATCAGCTCTACATCTTCGCGTAACTGTGCTGCGTCTCTTTCTCCCACTTTGGCATCTAATAACGCATCATTCAAATTGGCAATTGCCACTATATCTTCTTCATTAGCCTTGGTACTTGCTTTAAACAAACGCAGACTTTTGTTATCTAAATTATACACTCCTTTAAATTCCTTACCACTATTAATGGGCCAAGTCATGGGGTGTAATGAAATACCTAATTCCTTCTCTATTTCTTCCAATAAATCGAATCTGTTCTTTCCATCTCGGTCCATTTTATTGATGAACACAATAACTGGCGTATCTCGCATTCTACACACTTCCATTAGTCTGCGTGTTTGTGCTTCTACCCCGTTTACGCTATCTATCACCAATATTACGCTATCAACAGCAGTAAGGGTTCTATAAGTATCCTCTGCAAAGTCTTTGTGACCTGGCGTGTCTAATAAATTAATAAGGGTGTTATTGTATTCGAAAGTCATTACAGAAGTAGCAACAGAAATACCTCTCTGGCGTTCTATTTCCATAAAATCACTTGTAGCGCCTTTCTTTATCTTATTGCTTTTAACTGCTCCAGCCACTTGTATAGCGCCTCCAAATAAAAGGAGCTTCTCTGTTAATGTTGTTTTGCCCGCATCAGGGTGAGAAATGATGGCAAATGTTTTTCTTCTATTGATTTCTTTTTCGTACTTCATGTGTTGTATAAAAAGCGCCCCAAATAATAATTTGAGGCGCGAAGGTAATTGATATTGTACGGATTAATAAGCCAAATGATGGTGTTAATTTAAACTTCTAAAATCTACAGGTACCAGTTTACTTACCCCAGGTTCTTGCATGGTAACTCCATAAATTACATCTACCGCTCCCATAGTCTGCTTATTATGGGTCACAATAATGAACTGTGAGTTATCACTGAACTTCTTAATCATTTGCGTGAACTTACCTATGTTGGCATCATCTAACGGCGCATCTACCTCATCTAAAATACAGAATGGTGCAGGTTTAATTAAGTAAATAGCAAATAATAAAGCAGTTGCGGTTAAGGTTTTTTCTCCTCCACTTAATTGGGTAATAGAAGATGGACGCTTTCCTTTCGGCTTAGCCACAATTTCAATTGCTGTTTCTGCAATATTCTCTGGATTTACCAAAATCATATCGGCAGTATCGTCTTCGGTAAAGAGCGCCTTAAATACTTTTTGGAAATTCTCTCTTACTTTATTAAAAGTTTCAAGGAACTGCTGATTGGCAGTAGCTTCCACTTCCAATATGGTTTTCAACAGACTTTCTTTTGCAGTAACAAGGTCATTCTTTTGTTCTAAAATAAACTCGTACCGCTTTTTCATTTCGGTGTAAGCCTCTATTGCAGTAGGATTTACTTCCCCCATGTTTTCTAAACGCTTTCGCATTTTATCCGACGTTGCTTGCAATTCTTCTAATGGTATTTCTGTTGTTCTTGCTTGATCTAAAATTTCATCTAATTCAATTTTAAATTCCACATTCAAACGCTCCTTCATTCCTGCTAACTGCAATTTCAGCTCATTCAGCTTGTCTTTAATTTCATTCACTAAATGATCAATCATTTCTTTGCTCTTCACTTTCATGCGAAGTGCACTCTCTTTTTCTTGCAACGCGTTACGGAAATTATAATAAGCTTGGTCTGCTTCATTCAACTTCAATTCTTCTTCTTCTTTATTGCGGAACAAATCGATCAATAAAGTTTCTACTCCTTTTAAAGCTGAACTGCCTTCTACTATATCAGCTTCTGCCTCTGCCAATTGAGTTGTGTTCGATTTAATCTGCTCGTGCAAATCGTTCAACTGGTTTTCTTTAAATAGCAACTCCTGCTTTAAAGTGGTAAGCTTACTTTGCTGACGAGTAAGTTGTAAGTTATTTTCATTAAACTGTCCGGATGCAAAATGATAAGCCTGTTCAGAAGATTGGTAATCTAATTCAACATTCTTCATTTCTTCGTTAATGGCCAATAACTGATTATTTAACACAATCAATTGTTCGCGTGTTTCCGCAATTGAATCTTGCTCATCTTGTAAACGACCATCAATATCTGCTAATCGTAATTCGCCATCATGCTGTGCAGCAAATAAATTTTCGATTCTATTTTTTGCAGCAAATACCTGATTGGTTAATTGATTAATTTCCTGCTCCGTTTGCTTAATGGCACGCTCTTTTAACTGATCGCTAAAAGCAATTACTTCATTGTGTTTGAATTGAATATCGGACTTTAATAAATTTACGATACCCTCTTGATCTATAATTTCTTCGTGGAGTTTTTCTAAGTTTTTAGCGCGGCCAATTTTCTTACCTTCAAACAATCCGATACTTCCACCAGTAAGCGTGTACTTACCCTTTACATATTTACCCGATTTTTCGAGAACAACTGCGCCGTTGCTATTGGTTAAAGCATCTTCATTTTCGGCTATATACACATTACCCAAAAGGTATTCTGCTAGCTTCCGGTATTGTTCGTCTACTTCAATAACATCCATCGCTTTGATGGTATTATTAAGTTGATGAGAATCTACCCTGAAATCGGCAAATTTATCGAGCAAGAAAAAATTTGCTTTGCCTTTTTGATAGGTATCTAATAAATGAATGGCTTGTAAACCTTCATTTAAATTATTTACCACATAATAGTTAAGGTATGGCTCCAATACATTTTCTACTGCAGTACGGAATTCTTCTTTTACGTAAATGATATCAGAAAGAATAGGTGCAGCATGGTTCCAATCATTGTTCTTATGTAAGAACTTAATGCTCTCCGGATAGCCTTCCATCGAATCGATCAAACTCTTTAGTAGATTGTACTCGTTGCGTTTAGCATCTAACTTTCTATTTTCTTCTGCCAACTCGCCACGCAAAACTTCTAATTGAGCTTGAGTTTCAAAAATCTGCTCTTTGGTTTTTTCATGCTGATCTTGCAACTGACCTAAATCGATTCTTTTAGAATCTAACTCAGCTTCTTTATCATTACTTTCAATTTGTAGTTGCTGTAATTGGTGATTACGGTTTTCCTTTTCTTCATTTAGCTGTAATTGTGCACGCTGAAGGTTTTGAATGGATGTATCTGCTACCGCTACTTTCTTCTCGGCATCAAACTGACTGCGTTGTAGTTGTTGGTATTGACTACGAACAGCATCTACACCAGCACGTTTTTCATCAAAAGCTCGGCGCTTATCTTCTACTTCTAATTTTGCTGCCTCAACCTGATCTTGGATACAAGCTAAATTGGCTTCTTCATCTCCTACCTGTAATTGAGAATATTCGATAGAATCTCCAATGGTCTTTAACTGACCTGCTGCTTTTTCTAGAAATTCTTTAAGATTGGTTTCTTTCTCTTGTAAATATTGTAGTTTCTGGCTAGCTAGGTTTTTCTCGTTTTCTTTGCTACGCAGATTTTGTTGCAATTCGTTAAAGCCATGTTGCATGCTCTGTAAAGCGCGTTCCTGAGCAATAAATAGAAGTTTTTCTTCTTCAATGGCGGCTTCATCAGTAGCAATTTGTGCTTCTAACTGAATCTTTTTATCCGATTCTGTTTCTTGTTGTTCGGCAAACTCTTTATAAGTAATATTAAATCCTTCTAAAGATGCTTTTGCCAATTCTACTGCTACCTCTTTGTACTCTTTTTTAATTTCTAAAAACTTCTCTGCCTTTTTAGCCTGACTTTCTACTGTTTTTAATTGGTTATTAATTTCGAACAATAAATCTTCTATACGAGCTAAATCCTGCTCTGTTGCATCTAGCTTATTCTTGACTTCTTTTTTTCTTGTTTTGTAGATGGTAATACCGGCAGCCTGCTCCAACATTCTTCTACGGCTATTTTCTTTGTCTTTTATAATATCGTCTACCATACCTAATTCAATAATCGCATAGCTATCGGTACTTACACCAGTATCTAAAAACAAATTATGAATGTCTTTTAAACGGCATGAAACATCGTTCAAGCGATATTCGCTTTCCCCATTTTTATAAAAACGGCGGGTAACAGTTACGGTATTAAATTCGGTAGGTAATAAATTTTTAGTGTTTTCAAATGTTAAACTTACTTCAGCCAATCCGCTGGCACTTCTGGTTTTACTACCGTTAAAAACCAATGCATCTAGATTTTCGCTTCTTAAAGCAGAGATTTTTTGCTCTCCAATAACCCAACGAATACTATCAATGATATTGCTTTTTCCACAACCATTTGGTCCGATAATACCAGTTATTCCTTCATCAAAACTTACTACTGTTTTATCAGCGAAGCTTTTGAATCCTTTAATTTCTAAAGACTTTAATCTCACGTTTATACCATTTTATACCCACGAACATAAGCCAATTGCAGTATAATTTAAAGAAAGAAAATATTACTGTGCATAAGAGGTGCAGAAGTATGGCATACAAGTTAAAATACTTAATTATTATTAAAAGTTAATACATTATAACATGTTGATTTTTAATATATTATAATGTACTATTGAATATTTCAATTAAGTTGTTTTCGGTCGTACTCTTTGTGAAATACAAGGTATTAGAAAAGGGAATTAAAATTCTTTTTTTATTACTAGTTAACGCATTGTAAATTCATTAATTACATTTGATCATCTTGTCCAAAATCATATTCACTGTTACCAACGATCTTAGTTATGATCAGCGCATGCACCGAATTGCTGGCTCCTTGGCCGATAATGGATATGAAGTAACGTTAGTGGGGGTTAAAAAAGCTAGCTCAATTGAATTGCAAAACAGAAAATTCACTCAATACAGACTTACCTGCTTTGCTCAAAGTGGACCACTATTTTACCTCGAATACAATTTGAGGCTATTGGTTTACCTGCTATTTGCAAAAACCGATATTTTCTGCGCAATAGATTTAGATACCATTTTGCCCTGCCTATTCGTTTCTAAACTGAGAAATAAGCAAAGAGTTTATGATGCACACGAGTACTTTACAGAACAAAAAGAAATAAGAGATAGGCCAAATATCCAACGAATTTGGAAGTTAATTGAAGCTTTTGCCGTTCCAAAATTCCCTAAGGGCTATACTGTAAATAGCAAACTGGCGCAATTATTTCATGAAAATTATGGTGTTTCGTATCGAATTGTTCGGAATATTCCTTGTAAGTACACTATAGAAAATAATGATAATGAGCACGCTAGTAAATTTATATTATATCAGGGGGCTGTAAATGAAGGTCGCTGTTTTGAAGAGCTCATTCCGGCAATGAAATGGGTGAATGCGTCATTAATCATTGTTGGAACTGGTAATTTTTATACCCAAGTAAAAGAACTTATTCGGCATTTTAAATTAGAACACAAGATCATTTTGAAGGGCTCATTGCCCCCACATGAGTTAAGGCAATTTACCCAAGAAGCTCATATTGGTATTACACTTTTTGAACAAAACGGAATTAATCAATATTACTCCTTAGCAAATCGTTTCTTTGATTATATGATGGCAGGAATCCCACAAATTTGTGTTAACTATCCTTTATACCAAGAAATCGACCAACAACACGGCTTTGCTTATTTAATTGAAGACACAAATTCAGTTACAATTGGTAACGCTTTGAACAAATTGCTGGAAGATGATGTTATTTATAATCAGCTTAGACTTAATTGCATTAAAGCACGTGATTTACTTAACTGGGAAAACGAATCGCATCAATTACTTGAATTTTATAGAACCCTCTAAATATTGGATAAACATTTACATATTATTGCTTTTGATGTACCCTACCCCGTAAATTATGGAGGTGCTTGTGATGTGTTTTATAAATTACCCGCATTTAAGGCCCAAGGTATTAAAATACATTTTCATTGTTTTGATTATGGCAGAGGCCAGCAACCTATTCTAAACCAATATTGCGAGTCGGTAAACTATTATCAACGCAAAGAGGGACATAAAGGATTTTCTAATACTCTACCCTACATAGTTGCCAGTAGAATGAACGAGCAGCTTTTTACTAATTTATTGAAAGATGAATACCCCATTTTTATGGAAGGGGTGCATTGTACATATTTGCTCAATGACGATAGATTTAATGAACGTAAATGTTTTGTACGTCTTCATAATGTAGAATATCAATATTACAAAGAACTATCGCAAAGCTGTTCTAATTTATTTAAAAGAGCTTATTACTGGAACGAATCGAGATTACTAAAAACCTATGAAAAAAGCATTGCAACCAAGGCAACATTTTGGGCAACAAAAAAGGCCGATAATGATGTGTATAGGCAAGAGTTTGGTTGTAAAAATATTGAAGAGCTCACCCTTTATTTACCCAACTGGGAAGTAAAGTGTTTAGAAGGCATGGGGTCATATTGTTTTTATCATGGTGATTTAAGTGTAGTAGCTAATGAAAAAGCAGTTACTTGGTTATTAGAAAAAGTATTCCCCGAATTAGAAATTCCTTTTGTAATAGCAGGTAAAAATCCATCTAAAAAATTATTAGAGCTTACCCATGCAAATAATTATTCTTGCTTAGTAGCCAATCCATCAGAAAATGAATTGCAGGAGATGATTTCAAAAGCGCATGTTCATTTAATACCTTCTTTTATTCATACTGGTACTAAAGTAAAATTATTAAACACATTGTACCATGGTCGGCATTGTGTTGTTAATGAGGCAACAGTTGCAAATACTGGGCTTTCTGAAGCTTGTCATATTGCTTCAACAGCAAATGCATTCAAAGAAATAGTGAATCAACTATTTCATCAGCCATTTACGCTAGCAGAGATTAATCTTCGAAAAAAATTACTGGAACCTAGGTTTAATAATGAGCATAACGCTATTAAACAAATTGGTTGGATATGGGGTTAGCGCTGTCTACCACTCTACTACCTTCTGTTTTTAACATTCTATTTGGATATCTATTAATCACAATAAAATCGTGGGTTGCCATAACTACTGTGCTTCCATAATCTTTTGCAATTTGTATAAGCAACTGCATAATTTCATCACTGGTTTCAGGGTCTAAATTACCAGTAGGTTCATCTGCTAAAATTAATTTAGGTGAGTTGAGTAATGCTCTAGCAATATCCACTCTTTGTTGCTCACCCCCACTCATTTCATAAGGCATTTTGAAGCCTTTGCCTTTTAGTCCTACTTTATCTAATACGTCATTAATTTTTTCTTCAATCAGCATTTCATCTTTCCAACCAGTAGCTTTTAAAACAAATTTTAAATTTTCATGAACATCTCTATCTGTTAGCAATTGAAAGTCTTGAAATACAACACCCAAATTTCTTCTAAGAAATGGCACTTTTTTCCAATCCATTCCTCTCAAATCAAAACCAACTACATTTGCAATTCCTTCTGTTAAAGTAAGCTCTCCATATAAAGTTTTCAAGAGACTGCTTTTACCTGTTCCAGTTTTACCGACTAAGTAAACAAATTCACCTTTATTAATTTCAAAATTTACGTCTTTTAAAATAAGGTTATTCCCTTGATAGATATTTACGTTTTTGAGTGAAATTACTGTTTCAGGCATGTTAAAATTTTAAATGGTTATTGTATCAAATATACGCTTTGAAAACAGTTTTACTTTGTTAATATTCATATACAACTTCTCCAAAACTACCTCTCAGAATAAGGCTAGATTTTGCTGATTGTGGCGCTTCTACCCTGCCAATAATTTGTGCATCAATGCCTAACTCAGCAGCAGTTTGAATCATTTGCGCTGCCGATTTTTCGTCGGTAAATATTTCTAACCGATGCCCCATATTAAACACTTGGTACATTTCTCTCCAATCGGCTCCAGAATTTTGCCGTATCAATTCAAAAACAGGGGGTGGTTTAAACAAATTATCTTTAACAATAGTAACCACTGAAGGAAGGTATTTTAAGCACTTGGTTTGTCCGCCTCCACTGCAATGTATAATACCATCTATCGATTCAAATTGTTCTTCCAATATTTTTTTTAATAAAGGCGCATAGGTTCTAGTTGGTGATAGCAATAGTTTGCCTACATTCATTACAATTCCATCAATCAAAATATGATCAGTCATTTTATTCTTACCAATATACACTACTTCATCATCTAATGTTGGTTCAAATGTTTCAGAATAATCTGTTGCATAGTTTTTGGCCAAAACATCATGCCTAGCGCTTGTTAATCCGTTGCTCCCTAATCCGCTATTGTACTCAGTTTCATAAATAGCTTTACCAGCACTTGCAAAACCAACAATTGTATTGCCTATTTTAATTTTTTCATTGGTTATTAATTTTGCTTTGGGCCATCTAGCCGTCATAGTGCCATTCACAGCAATTGTTCTTACAATATCTCCTACATCTGCAGTTTCTCCACCTAAATAATGAATTTGTACGCCGTACTCTTTTAATGTATCAAAAAAAGATTGAGTACCATTAATCACTGCTTCTAAAACTGCTCCATTGATTACTGATTTATTTCTATCAATAGTAGAAGAAAATAATAAATTTGTAGTTATACCAATGCACAATAAATCGTCTAAATTCATAGCTACTGCATCTTGTGCAATTCCTTTCCAAATCGAAATATCGCCAGTTTCTTTCCAATACAAATAAGCTAAAATGCTTTTGGTACCTGCACCATCTGCGTGCATAATATTTACCCAATCGGCATCTCCACATAAATAATCGGGATAAATTTTACAGAAAGCTTGAGGATACAACCCTTGATCGAGCTTTTGAATTGCAGCATGTACTTCTTCTTTTTGGGCAGATACTCCGCGCTTAGCGTATAGTGACATTTATAAATAATTCAATATTAAATGCAAATATAATGAATAGTAAGAAACCCAATGCCCCAATGACTAATGACTATCAACTATTCCTTACTTTTGCCACAATTATGAAGGTACATCGTGAACTGGTAGGCTCTTTGCCCGAATTTCGTAATGCAGTTGTTACCATTGGTACTTTTGATGGTGTACATAAAGGCCATCAACAAATTATTGCTCAACTAAAAGTAGAAGCTAAAAAAAGTAATGGCGAAACAGTTATCATTACCTTTCATCCTCATCCCAGAAAAATTGTTTCTTCAGTACCGGGTGATGTAAAATTACTTTCTACGCTTTCTGAAAAAATTAAATTATTAGAAAAGGCAGGGATTGATCATCTAGTAGTTATTCCATTTGATCATGTTTTTGCCAACCAATCAGCTGAAAGTTATATCACCAATTTTTTATTTCAATACTTTAAGCCATCAACAGTAATTATTGGATACGATCATCGTTTTGGAAAAGGAAGAATTGGAGATTACCATTTACTAGAACAATATGGGGTAAAGCTTGGATTTGCAGTAAAAGAAATTTCGGAGGAAGTACTCAATGATATTGTAATCAGTTCTACTAAAATTAGACAGTCATTATTGAATGCAGATATTAAAACTGCTAATCAATATTTGGGGTATCCTTATTTTTTTGATGGCATTGTTATAGAAGGGAATAAAATGGGAAGAACCATTGGATATCATACAGCTAACTTACATATTTCCAGTGAAGAAAAATTAATTCCTAGTAATGGAGTTTATGCAGTGGAAATAATTCGAGGAAACAGCTTGCCTTTAAAAGGCATGATGAATATAGGTATTAGACCAACCATTGATGGGAAAAAGCGTGTAATTGAAGTACACATTTTTAATTTTAGTGAAGATATATACACACAAACTTTAGAAATAAGAGTGCTTTACTATTTAAGAGGAGAAACAAAATTTAGCGGACTAGAGGAACTAAAAAATCAGTTACACTTAGATAAACTAAACGCTATAAATTTACTTCAATAGTCTAATTCATTATTTTTACTACCATCTCCTTTAGTAACCCCGAATCAGAAGTTCCACCATCATGCACCCCAATACTTCTTAAGTTATATTGGTGCAATAATAATAATACTTTTTCTACTCCTGCATGATCGTATTTTCGGGAAGCTGATAAATAGTCTTTTACAAAAAATGGACTAACACCTAATACTGCAGCTGCTGATTGATCATTTACTCCTGGGGTTCCTTTTAAAATATATAGTTTACTAAAAAAATTATATACAGATGGTAAAATCATTTGTATTGGACCAGCTTTTGGATTTGATTCGAAGTATTGAATAATTCGAATACATTTTGCTAAGTCTTTTTGTGCAATTGCCGCTTGCAATTCAAACACATTAAACTCTTTACTTACACCGATATATTTTTCAATATCATCTTCAGATATAGTTTTTTTAGTGCCAAGATTCAAAGTAAGTTTTTCAATTTCATTTTCAATTCTACTTAAATCATTTCCAACATGATCTATTAATATATGCAATGCTTTGGTATTAATGCTTAATCCGCGACTGATGATTATTGAATTAGCCCATTCTGGCAATTGATTTTCGTATAATTTTTTAGTGGTAAATACTTCAGCAGTTGACTTCTTTAATGCTTTAGCCAATCTGCCCCTACCGTCTACTTTTTTTTCTTTGTGACTAACCACAAAAACGGTTGATGAAAGAGGGTTTTCTACATACCCTTCGAGTTTTTCAATATCCCGCATTTGCTGTGCTTCTTTTAGCAACACAACTTGCCTTTCGGCAAACATGGGATATCTTCTGCATGCATTTATTACTGCTGCCCAATCTGCGTCTTTTCCATAAAAAACACTCAAATTAAAAGCAGCTTCTGATTCCGATAAGATGTTTTTCTCCGCATAATTCATTAGTGAATCAATAAAATAAGATTCTTCACCCTCTAGCCAATATACAGGCTTGAAAATCCCTTTTTTCCAATTGTCGAGTATTTTTTCAACAGCCATTTTACAAATATGGTTCAATTTTTGGTTTTGGCATGGTTTTAGTAAATATCAGGTAGAAGTATATTTAAATGATTTTTAAAAATTGAATTTATGACAAATCAAACTACCCAATTTGGGGAAACGCAACCAAACTTTAATCAGCCAAAAGACAATAGGAAGCTGATATATGGAATTTTAATTGCCGCATTATTAGTTACTTGGGGATATATTTTTTATGATAAAAGCAAGGCCAGCGAAAAGGTAATGATGCTTGAAACAAAAATTAGTAATGTAGATAGTGCTAGAACTCTGTTGCAACAAGAGTTTACGAGCGTTTCAGCTAAGGCTGACTCATTAACCAACCAAAGTGTTCAATTACAGGGCGATTTAGCAGAAAAAAATGTAGCCATACAACAATTAAAAAAAGATATAGGTGGTATTTTAAAGAAAAAAAATGCAACTGTTGCTGAGTTATCAGATGCCAAACAAAAAATTGGTGAACTGAATGGCAAAATTGATGGACTATTTGCAGAAATAGAGAAATTAAAAGGTGAAAATACTCAATTAACGACCGCTAATGAGCAATTGAATACAGACAAAACACAATTATCCACAGAGAAGCAGGGCTTAGAGCAAAATCTAACCTCCACAAAAGTAGAAAAGAAACAATTAGAAGATAAAGTAGATATAGCTTCTACTTTGCATGCTTCCAACATTGGAATTACTGCGATCCGTTTAAAAAATTCAGGTAAAGAAACTGAAACAAACACTGCAAAAAAAGCGGACCTAATACGTATTTCATTTAATATAGATGAAAATAGGGTAACACCATCAGGAACTAAGGATATATATGTAGTAGTTACCGGATCCGACAATAAAATAGTAACTGAAGGAGCTAGTTTTAACACGAGAGATGAAGGTTCAAAAGCATATACTAGCAAGGTTTCCGTTAATTATGAGCAAAATAAAATTATTCCTGTAAGCTTCGATTGGAAACAAACCGATCGCTATAAGGAAGGTGACTACAAAATAGAGATTTATAATAATGGGTTTAAAATTGGTCAAGGTGTTAAGACATTAAAAAAAGGTGGTTTATTTAATTAATCCTTCATGAAAAACTAGATACTGAACAGCTCCTCTGGGGGCTGTTTTTTTTTTAAAGTACATTAAGCTTATTTTAGAGCAATGATTCAACATTTACTTAATTGGAAATCACTATTATTTTTGGTTGCAATGATTATTGTGAGCGGCACAATTATTTATTCGCAATATGTTGCCAAACAAATTGCTATTGAAGAAAGAAAAAATGTAGAAGCCTGGGTTGAAGCTGAAAGAACTATCCTTAATTCATCGGATACAACAAATATTAATCTTGCTTCAAAAATTTCTTCTGAAAATAAAGAAATACCCATAATAGAAACCAACGAAAAAGATATTCCTACAGGAAATTTTATTAATCTCGATGCTATAAACTATCAAAAGAATAGTAATTATTTATCCGAACAATTAAAAGCATTTAGGGCATATAATAATGATCCTATTATTTTAGTAATGAAGGAAAATCCATATACTACTAACAAATATTATTATGGAGAAAGTAAATTATTGAAGCAAGTAAAATGGTATCCGGTTGTGCAATTAGTTATAGTTGCATTGTTTGTATTGATAGCTTTTATATCATTACAAACAGAATATAAAAGCTCTCAGAATCAACTATGGGCTTCAATGGCAAAAGAAACTGCACATCAATTAGGCACACCAGTTTCTAGCTTAGAAGGTTGGTTAGAAATACTAAAAGAAAAAAAGGAGAATGAAACTATTGTTCCTGAAATAGCCAAAGACATTAACCGATTATTATTAATTACAGATCGTTTTAGCAAAATTGGAAGTAATCCTAAACTAGAATTAAATTATCCTATTGCACTTGTTTTATTGGTGGTAGAATACATGAAAAAAAGGAGCAATGATCAAATCATATTTACAGTTAATACCAACCATCTCGAATCTCTTCAAATTAATTTAACGCCTACCCTATTTGATTGGGTTTTCGAAAATTTATTGAAAAATGCATTGGATGCAATGGAAGGAAAAGGAGTAATAGATATTCTTTTTCAGCAAAATGAAAAAGAACTGATTATTAATGTTACTGATTCAGGAAAAGGTATTCCTAAAAACATGTTGACCAATATTTTTAAAGCAGGTTTTACAACCAAGAAAAGGGGTTGGGGCATCGGCCTCTCCTTGAGTAAAAGAATAATAGAACAATACCACAACGGAAAATTGTTTGTTAAATGGAGCAGTCAAGGAAAAGGAACTACATTTTGTATTTTACTTCCAATTCCTCCAAACTTGCATACAGCATAGTCATACTCAGTTATGATTGCCTTCTTACTGAACCTCCGCTGCTTGTATGAATATTTCTTATTGATGCATCTCCTTTATATTTTATAGATCCTCCACTACTTGCATTTGCTGATAATTCTTTATTTACTGTAATGTTTATTTCACCTCCACTATTTACATCAGCGGTACATTTTGTAGCAATGAAATCATTACCCCTAAAATTAGCACCACTGTTAACAGAAACATCTAAGGAACCTACATTTCCACTAAGTTTAACCATTCCGCCACTATTTAATTTAACAGTCAATGTACTTAATTGAATACTAGTTCCTTTTAAATTGCTTCCACTAGAAACATATATTTTATCGAGGGTTACATATGATACATATACCCTTATAGAATTATTACTCCACATCTTCCAATCAGTTTCTCTGGTAATTTTTAACACCCCATTACTAACTGTTGTTTTCACTTGGTCTAGATAATTTAAATCTCCAACCGAAACAGCTAACTCTTCTTTATCGCCTTTGGTAATAATTACTTCAACTCCTGCAGAAGCATCAATAGCATGAAAAGAACTAATTGTTCTCTTTTGAATATTTGGTTCATTAATTTCATTTTGAGCTAAAATGGTGGCAAGTGTAAAAAAACTTACACAGAACAATAGTATTTTTTTCATTTGGTGTTTTATAATGAAACGGAACACCAAATAAAATGTTACAATTAAAATAAACTAACGGAGTACAATTGCTCCGAGTGCAGGTAAATGCACGTTTATTTTATAGCATTTAGAATCTTTATCTACTAATTGGCTGAGTATGGCTGGGTTATAAACATCTCCTGTTCCCCAAAACTCCTTTGCATCGGAGTTGAAAATTTCTGTCCACTTACCTTTCCCATGAACATAAATTTCCCAATCATTTCTTACCATTGAAGTAACATTTAAAATAACCAAAATGTCATCTTTTTCTTTCTTGCCTTTTCGTTTATATACCAATACCGAGTCGGACCGATGATTTAAATCTACCCACTCAAATCCACCTGGCTCAAATTGGTTTTCATATAAGGCAGGTTCAGTTTTATATAATTCATTTAGTTTTTGAACACAATTTTTCATTCCACTATGACTAGCAAAGTTTAACAACTCCCACTGTAATTCGCTTTTATAATTCCATTCGTTAGTTGCCCCAAACTCATCTCCCATAAATAATAATTTTGCTCCGGGGTGAGTAAACATATAGGTATACAATATTCTTAGATTCGCAAACTTCTGCCATTCATCTCCTGGCATTTTGTACAACATAGGGCTTTTACCATGTACCACTTCATCGTGACTAAGCGGCAACATAAAATTTTCATCATAGAAATACATCATACTAAAAGAAAACTTATCCTGATGAAATTGCCTGAAAATCGGATCTAATTTAAAATAATCGAGGGTATCATGCATCCATCCCATCATCCATTTCATACCAAATCCTAATCCATCTTCAAAAGTAGGTTTGCTAATTTTTGGCCAATCGGTTGCTTCTTCAGCAATAGTTTGAATATCTGGAAAATCGCGGTACAAAGTTTCATTCAAATCTTTGATAAAAGCAATGGCTTCAATATTTCCATTACCACCATATTCATTGGGTTCCCATTGTCCAGCATTTCTGCTATAATCGAGGCTGAGCATAGAACTTACGGCATCAACTCTAATGCCATCTGTATGAAATTGATCGCACCAAAAACGTGCACTGCTAATTAAAAAAGATTTTACTTCCCCTCTTTTATAATTAAAAATATATGAGTTCCAATCTGGATGATATCCTTTTCGCATATCTGCATATTCGTAAGTGTGGGTCCCATCAAACATAAACAAACCATGTGCATCATACGGAAAATGTGAAGGCACCCAATCTAGAATTACACCAATCCCTGCCTGATGAAAAGCATCTACTAAACCAGCATAATCTTGTGGTGTTCCAAAACGAGATGTTGGAGCAAAATAGCCAGTACCCTGATAACCCCAACTCCCATCAAAAGGATGTTCCATTACAGGCATAAACTCAACATGAGTAAAACCCATTTCTTTAACATAAGGAACCATTCGTTCAGCTATTTGCTGATACGTATTATAGGTTTCTTCATCATTTTTATTCGGACGCATCCAACTAGCTAAATGCACTTCGTAAACGGAGTAAGGTGATTTTAACGAATTGTGCTTTTTTCTATTCTTCATCCAATTGTCGTCCTTCCATTCATAATTGGTTTGCCATGTAATAGAAGCAGTAAATGGACGCTTCTCCCAATAATGTGCAAAGGGATCGCCTTTATCTAATTTTATTCCATTAAATCCATGAATATGGTATTTATAGGCTTCGCCACCCAATAAATTGGGAATAAATCCTTCCCAAATACCAGAACTATCTTTTCTCACTTTTAAAGGATGAGTTGTTTTATCCCATTCATTAAAATATCCTGTAACAGCTATAAATGTTGCATTTGGTGCCCAAACAGCAAAATAAGTTCCTAGTGTTTCTAGTACCATTATTTGCTTGTTGCCAAAATAATTGTATAAGCTATAATGTGTTCCTTGCTGAAAATTTTTTACATCCGCATCGGAGAACAATGAATAGTTCCAAACAGGCTGTTCGATATCTACAAAATAAGTATCCTCATATTTAATTTTACTGATGTTTCCAACCTTTTGCTTGTTTACAGCTCTTGGTTTTGTTAGGTTATCTTTTTTATCTGTTGATTCGACACTTTTAAACATAATAGGAACATATTTTAACTAAACATTATAACTAAATATTTAGTTTAATAATAAATATGATGAAATTTACAACATAATTCTGCGCCAAACTAATACTACTGCTTTTATGAAAAAACTTTTAATGTTTTTTGTCCTTTTACTAGGACTTATAAATATAGTATACGCCCAAGATAATAAAGCCAGTATTAAAGGATTAATTATAGATACTTTAAATAAACAAAACCTCAGCAACGCTACAATTGCAATTCTTCGTAAGAAAGATTCTGTGCTAGTATCATTTACCCGGAGCTTAAAAGACGGCAGTTTCGAATTGAAAAACTTACCAGAAGGCCAGCATATTGTAATGATTAGTTATCCTAATTATGCCGATTATGTTGACGTATTGTTGTTAGATAAAAATAAAACAATCGATTTAGGAAAAGTGCCTGTTATTACAAAAGCTACATTGTTGCAAGAAGTAATTGTAAAGCAACGCATTAGTGCCATTCGGATAAAAGGCGATACAACCGAATATCGTGCAGATAGTTTTAGAGTAAGTGCTAATGCAGATGTGCAAGAATTATTGCGAAAACTGCCAGGCATACAAGTAAATAGCAAAGGTGAAATAACTGCACAAGGTGAAAGAGTACAAAAGATTTTGGTAGATGGAGAAGAATTTTTTAGCGACGACCCAGCAGTTGTTACAAAAAATTTAAGGGCCGATGCCATTGAAAAAGTACAGGCATTCGATAAGAAAAGCGATCAGGCTGTATTTACAGGAATTGATGATGGACAAAAAATTAAAACCCTGAACCTCACTTTAAAGGAAGATAAGAAAAAAGGATATTTTGGCAAAATAGAGGCTGGCAGCGAATTTCAACAATACAGATATGGAAAATTACTCGGTAACTCATTTAAAGGCAAAAGAAAAATATCGGCTTATTTAACTACAGATAATACCAAATACGAGTCCCTCAATTGGGATGAAAGTAGAAACTATGCTGGCGATGCCAATATTACTACTGAAATAAATTCCGATGGTGGAATGATGATGTTTTCTAGCGGAGATGAGTTTAGTTATGGAAGAGGATTCCCCAACTCTACAACAGGAGGATTCCATTTTAGCAATAAATGGGATAAAGACAAACAAAACAGTAACAATACTTATCAATTTAATCAATTAGATGTTACTGGAATTACCAAAAGCAAGACTCAATATATATTACCAGATACTAGTTTTATAAATACTACAGATCAAGATCAAGCTTCTAGTAGAAGAAGGCATAAGATCACTAGTTTTTATGAATGGCAAATTGATTCAAGTAGTTCATTAAAGCTTACAGTTAGGGGTTCACTAATTAATAGTAATACAAGATCAACTTACTTAGGAAGATCGATTAGTCAGGATAATAAAATAATTAACGAGACAGACAGAAACACTAGCAATATTGATGACAATAATACGCTTAACAATAATTTACTATGGAAGAAGAGGTTCAAAAAAACAGGTAGAACAATTTCAATTAATACAGATTTGAATTTTGTAGTTAGAAATCAAGCTGGTTATTTACTAGCTAAGAACACTTACTTTAATACAGCTGGATCAATCATAAAGCTTGACAATATTGACCAGAAAAAAACAGACATTCAAAATAGTAGTACGTTTATTTCAACTATTTCATATACAGAACCTATATGGAAAAATACATTTGCCATATTCAATTATAAAATAGCCATTAATAAAAATGATGCTGAAAGAAATACCTATACAAAAAATACAACTGATAAATATGATAATTTAAACGACAGTTTAAGCAATCATTTTATTTTTAATACGACTGAACATACTGCAAGTGCAAACATCAGGTACAATGTAAAAAAATTCAACTTTTCGATTGGTAGCGGATTTGGAACTGTAAACTATGGGTTAACCGATTTAAGAAAAAAATCAGATAGAGATATTCGTTTTAACAACTTTATTCCGGCCATAACTTTTAACTATACACCAAAACAACAAAGAAGGATAAACTTTTCTTATAATGGAAAAACAAGAAACCCTACACTGCTACAAATTCAGCCAATAATAGATAATATAGATCCTTTGAATATAGTAGTTGGCAATCCAAACTTACAACAAGCTTTTATTAATAGTTTTAATTTACGCGCTTCTGATTACAAAGTATTAAAAAGTAGAAGTATGTGGTTTGATATAAATTATTCAAATACTGTAAATGCTATTTCAAATACAAGTTTTGTAGATACTTTAGGCAGAAGAGTTTCTCAATCGATAAATGTAGATGGAGTGTATAATATTGGTGGAAGTATTAACTATGGATTTGACATAATTAAATCATTAAATGTGAATTTCGGAGCAGGGCCAAGAAAAAATAGATTTGTAAATAGAGTAAATAATAAAGAAAACATAACAGATAATACAGCTATTAATTTAAGTATTAATAGTGGTTATTGGTCCGACAAAATGATCAACTTTTGGTTAAATTTCAATGCAGATTACAATCATTCCACATCATCAATTAACAAAGGTATAGTTACTAAATATTGGTCTTACAATAGTTATTCTAATCTGCAATTAAAATTAAAGAAGGTTAAAACTTATATTGATTTTAATTTGGAAGCTACTATTTATCAAAAAACTGCCATTTTTAAAGATCAAAGAGATGTATACATATTGAGTAGTTCTGTAAGAAAAATTATTTCAAAAAATGATCAATGGGAAGCTAAATTTTATGTTAATGACATTTTTAATCAAAATTTAGGCATCAGCAGAAATGTAAATAGTAATTTTATTTCTGAAACAACCAGTCAAAATATTCAACGATATTTTTTATTCTCTTTAATTTGGAATTTCAAAAAAAATGGCGCCCCTTCCTCAATGGGATTTTAACATGAAAAATTTATTATCAACCATTTTTAGTGTAGCATTTTTTACTGTTTCTGCTCAAACACAATTTATTCAATTCGGCAAAGTAGAGTATGAAAAGAAAATTAATCAGCATAAACCTCTTGAAGATGATAAAGACAATGTTTGGAATGTAGAAAGAATGAAAGCAATACCAAAATTTGTTACCGATATCTATGAATTAAGGTTCAATGACAAAAAATGTGTTTATAAATTAGCAAGAGTTAATCTCGATAATAAGTATATGATGTGGGGTGCTAAACCATCTGAAACAGATGCCATTGTAAATGATTTGCAGAATAATATAATTAGTAGTCAAAAAGATATTTTTGAAAATACTTATTTAATAAAAGACAGTAGTCGAAATTTAGAATGGAAGATATCCGATGAAACCCGCGAAATTGCTGGTTTTGAATGTAGAAAAGCAGTTACGAAAATATGCGACTCCGTATATGTTGTTGCATTTTATACAGACCAAATTCCAATTAGTGCGGGCCCAGAAAACTTTGGAGGTTTACCTGGATTAATACTAGGATTAGCGGTTCCAAGATTATATACTACTTGGTTTGCAACTAAATTAGAATTAGTTGAACCTACTGTTGCACAATTGAGTCCTCTACAAAAAGGTAAAAAAGTAACTAGAATACAATTGAAAGCAGAACTTCAAAAAGGATTGAAAGACTGGGGCAAAGAAGGCGCAAGCAGAATATGGATTTCGCAATTATGAATTAAGGTGCAACACAATCTACACTATTAACTCCTGGTAAGCTTTGATGCATGTAAGGACTCACAAAAGGAATATCTAAATTTAGTCCTCGTAAAATCAAAAGTGTGCCGACAATGAATGTTACAATAGGCACTAATTTTCTAAACCTTATTCTCCATGTTTGCGGCAAATGTTGCCCTGCAATTATAACAGTAATCATAGCTGGAATTGTACCAAGGCCAAAAAAAGCCATAAAGGTTACAGCGCCTAAAATGGTATTAGTCGATAATGCGGCTGCTACTGCCATATAAACCAACCCGCATGGCAAAAAACCATTTAGCACTCCTACTAAAAACATCCATCCAACAGATTGCTTTTTTATTAAAAATTGTAGCGCACTTACCTGATTTTTATTTACCCATTGGGGAAACCTTATTCCTATAACTTTTAAAATAGCTGGAGAAACAACAGAAATAATAATAAGTGCACCAAGTATGAGCGAAATTATTTGTGTAATTCCAAACCAATTAGTTCCCCTACCAACTAATCCTACAAATATTCCAGTAATTGAATAAGCAATAACCCTACCTATATTATATAATAAAATTGCTGTCCATTTTTTAAATGAAGAAAAAAAACTAAATGGCATTGAAATGGCCAATGGTCCACACATTCCAACGCAATGAACGCTTCCTATAAAGCCCATCATGAAAGCAGAAATAATTATTAATTCCATCATTACTTTATAAAAATAATTGCTTCAGTAAAAAAAGGTTTTTGTTGGTATTCAAATGAAACACGCACATAATACTTACCCTTCGTTAAAATATTATTATTAAAAACATATTGCCCATTTGACGGACTCATCACTACTTTTTTATCTGCCTTTTCGGAAGCAGGGTTATAAAAATAAATCTCCCCTTTTTGCATAGATTGAGCAATAACTGAATCAATAGTTATCTCTAATTGAGATTCATTATATTTTATAGAAATTGGTTTATCGAGCATTTTTGCATTATTTACTCCTTGTATGTGTTCGTTAAAAGCGAGCTCTTTATTATAATAATCTGGTTCAACCATTTCGGTAGTAAGCATCATACTCCTAATAACAAAATAGGAAATAAAACAAACACCTGCCGCATATCCTATAAAAACTCTTGTACCCCAATTCATATAATAAAATTTAATATTCGCTAATAAAAATAGCAGATTTTTTTTCCATTACCTTATTACCACTCATCAGTAATAAATCGAAATCTACTTTGCGTTTTTTTACATTTTTTGGTAACACTTTTAAGAAAAAGGTTTCTTCTGCTAATTGCCGACCTCTCAAACTATCTAATGGAGCTCCAATTCTTTCTATTTTAACAGCTGGATTGGTTGTAACTATTTGGTAAGCTAATGTTTTATTACTCTTATTGGTAACTTTAATGCGATAAAGGTTACTAATTGTTCCATCAGCATTTTCTTGTAAAGTTTGTCCAGGTACACGCAAAATTGTTGAATCAAAAGTTGTACGAGAAACTATAAGCAAAGTTAACAATACCATTAATATTCCAAGTACCGCAGTATATGATTTTATGCGATAAGTAAATTCAAATTTTTTACCAGAAGCAATACTACTTTCGGATGCGAAGGTGATTAGTTCAGGAGGTTTGCCAATATTTTTCATCATCATGTTACATGCATCAATACAAGCACTACAGTTTATGCACTCTAACTGAGTTCCGTTTCTAATATCAATATTAGTGGGGCAAACATTTATACACATTCCACAATCAATACAATCACCTGTTCCCGTAGTTATTTTCTTTTTATTACGTGGTTCACCACGTAAATAATTGTACGCTACTACAATTGAATTTTTGTCTAGTAATACCCCTTGTAATCTGCCATAAGGGCAAATTACTGTACATACAATCTCTCTAACAAATGCGTATACAGCATAAAAAGTGAGTGTAAAAAATATCATTGTTATAAATCCAACTAAATGACCAGAAACCGGTTCTTTCATCATAATTATCAACGCATTTGTGCCAATAATATAGGAAAGAAAAATATTGGATATACCAAAAGAAATAGCTAAAAAAATAAGGTGTTTAATGGTTTTTCGGATGTATAATTCATTCGTCCATTTTTTATTGTTATTCAGCTTTTGCTTATTTCCATCTCCTTCAATCCAATATTCAATTTTACGAAAAACCATTTCCATAAAAATGGTTTGAGGGCAAATCCAGCCACAGAAAATTCTTCCATAGATTAACGTAAAAATAATAATGAACAGGATAAAAATAAGCATCCCGATTCCAAACATGATGAAATCTTGTGGTGTGAATAATACGCCAAAGAAGATAAATTCGCCTTCCGAGAAATTAAATTGGAACATCGGGTTACCATCAATTTTTATAAATGGCAATGAAATAAACAACAATAAATAAAAATAACTTATCCGGCTACGAAATTGATATAATTTACCTTTCGGCTGAATTGCGTATACCCAATTTCGTTTACCTTCTACATTAATTGTTGAATGCCGGTTTCTAAACTCTTCTTCCCCAATTTCATGCTCATTCATACGTTTTATTTAATTAAATTCGGCAACAGCTTTTGTATCTACAACTTTTATAGTACTACTATCAATGTATATAACTCCTTGTTTTTCTTTTGCAGGCGTGGGATTAGTTCCATGAAGTGATTTTACAAAACTAGCTAGCTGAGCAATTTGCTTTGGCGAATAATCATCTTTCCATGACTTCATTCCTTTCTCTGGCCAGCCATATTTAATAGTGTAAAAAATAGATTTAATATCTCCTTTATGAATCCAATAATCATCTGTTAAGTTAGGCCCAATTCCTGAAGCACCGTTTACTATTGCACTTCCATTTTCGGCATGGCAAGTGGCACAAGCACCCGGTTTAATAAACAACGTTTTTCCAGCCGCTATTTCATCGATTCCTAGCATCTTTACCGTATTTTCATCTACATTACTAGCTGATTTTTCTAAAAATGCTGCTTGTTTTACCGCGGCGATTTCTTGTTCAATTTGTAATTCCCTTTGCTGTAATGGCCTTGTTCCTGCAACATGATAGCTATATAAATAAACCACACCAAATAGAATACTCAATCCAAATCCATATTTCCACCAAATAGGAATATCATTATCCAACTCCTTTATACCGTCATAATTATGACCAAGATCTAACTTAACAATGTCTTCAGCAGAGTTCCAATTATACAAACGATCAAACCAAGGTATTTTATTAATTTTTATCTTTTCATGGCTTATAACTGGTATAAAAATTGGAGACTCTTTTTTTAGAAAAGTTCTTATACCAAATGCTAAGTAAAATATAATAATCATTTCAAGTATTAAAACAACTCCAATAATGTACATCACATTTTCAGAAACTACTTGGGTACTGCCTTGAGAAATAGTTTGTGCATTGGCCGATGAAGCAGCACTAAAAATAAGCCCAATAACCATAGTCGATTTAGTAAAAATCCCATTCTTTTTATCCTCTAGCATTTTATTTTTGATGGCCATTAAAAATACTATTCCCAAAATATATATTACACAAGTTAGTAAAATGCCTACTCCTGCTAGTGTATAAGCAAAAGTGATATCATAAAAAGTAGCTTTTACTTGCTTAACTTCACCTGAACCAGCTGTAGTTTGAGAAAAAACAGCATTATAAAAATTGAACAAAAAAATGACAAATAATGAATAAAATACTTTCATTGAAAAGCTTGATTGATTTTTTTTAAATTTCAGTAACATGTTAAATTAATTTATCAGTCTTTAATTGGGATATTGCTCCTTTCATTCATAGACGCTTTACTTGCGCTGAATACATACCAAGAAACCACTGCAAAGAATACGGTGAAAATGAGCAATGAAATCAAAGGATAAATTGCTACGTGATCTATGCTGGTTAAATAATTTTTAAATTTCATAGTATTATTTTAATGAAGATTTATAATTTCTTTTTCAGGTGCTTTTTTCAAATCAGTACCCATTCTTTGCAGATAAGCAATCATTGCAATAATTTCCTTATGGCTATTGGCTTTAATTTTATTGGCTTTTAAATCAGTAGTAATTTCTTCAGCCTGCGTTCTTAAATCAGCATTTGCTTTTTCATCAAATCCTTTAGCATATGGAACCCCCAATGTTTGCATAGCTCTAATTTTTATTGGAGTACTAGTGGTATCTAAATCATCATCCAATAACCAAGGATATCGGGGCATTATACTTCCTTGAGAAATTTCTTCAGGGGCATTCATATGTCTGTAATGCCAACTATTAGGATATTTACCACCTTCTCTTGCCAAATCTGGACCGGTTCGCTTACTACCCCATTGAAATGGATGGTCATAAACAAACTCGCCCGATTTAGAATAATCACCATAACGAGCAACTTCATCTCTAAAGGGTCTAATCATTTGTGAGTGGCAATTATAACAGCCTTCTCTTATATAAATATCTCTGCCTTGCAACTCGAGTGGAGTATATGGTTTAACTGTACTAATAGTTGGAATATTTTCCTTTATTAAAAAAGTTGGAACTAGTTCAATAGCACCCCCTATAACAACCACAACCAAACTAACAATCAACATTCTTATTGGTCTACGTTCAATAGCAGAATGCCAAAATTGTTTTCCGGGTGGCAAAGGAATGGATTCAAGTGAAGGTGCTTCTGCATATTCTACTTCAATTAATGAACCACTTTTAATTGTTTTAAATAAATTAACTACCATCAATACTACTCCAGCCATATAAACGATTCCACCTAATCCACGTAAAATATACATCGGCAGAATACGTGTAACTGTTTCTAAAAACTGGTATTTTAATTGCCCTTCTGCAGTAAATTCTTTCCACATTAATGCTTGTGAAAATGATGCCCAATACAATGGAATGGCGTATAGTAAAATACCAATTGTACCAATTAAAAAATGTGTGTTTGCCCATTTTTTAGAATATAATGTAGTATTAAATATTCTTGGTATTAACCAATATAACATTCCAAAAGTTAAAAATCCATTCCAACCTAATGCCCCAACGTGTACGTGAGCTATAATCCAGTCGGTATAGTGTGCAATGGCATTTACATTTTTTAATGAAAGCATGGGTCCTTCAAATGTGCTCATTCCATAGCAGGTAAGTGCTACTACAAACATTTTTAAAATTGGATCTTCTTTTACTTTATCCCAAGCTCCACGTAGTGTAAAAATTCCATTCAACATACCTCCCCAACTAGGAAGGATAAGCATGATACTAAATACAACACCAAGTGACTGAGCCCAGTCTGGCAATGCCGTGTATAATAAGTGATGAGGTCCGGCCCATATATAAATAAAAATCAACGCCCAAAAATGAATGATGCTCCATCGATAAGAATAAATTGGTCTATTTGCTGCTTTTGGAACAAAATAATACATCAATCCCAAATAAGGTGTAGTAAGAAAGAAGGCCACGGCATTGTGCCCGTACCACCATTGCACTAGTGCATCTTGTACACCAGCATACCAACTATAACTATGCGTAAAGGATGTTGGCAAAGCAAATGAATTAACAATATGCAACATAGCAACAGTAACCCAAGTACCAATTAAAAACCATATTGCAACATACAAATGTCTTTCCCTTCTGGTAAGAATTGTACCGAACATATTTATGCCAAATACAACCCATATCAATGTAATTAAAATATCGATTGGCCAAATTAGCTCGGCATATTCTTTACCTTCTGTTAATCCTAGAGGTAATGTAATTGCAGCAAAAACTATAATTAACTGCCATCCCCAAAAATGTACATAACTTAACTTTTTACTCCACATACTTGCTTTTAGTAATCTGGGAAGCATATAATAAGTTCCAGTAAAAATACCGTTACCTACAAATGCAAAAATCACAGCGTTTGTATGAAGGGGACGAAGTCTTCCAAATGAAATGTATGGAATTCCAAAATTTAGAGCTGGGTAAGCTAATTCAAAAGCAATGATTATGCCTATTAGCATTCCAACTATAGACCATAATATGGTGGCGTATGCAAAATTTCGTACAATCTTATTGTCATAACTAAATTTTTCTAATTGCATAATTATTAATTCTTTGGTTCTTGATTGTTTTTATCAAATAAAATTTTGTTCGGTGGAGAAAACTGATCATCAAATTGCCCAGTTTTTGCACTCCAAATAAAAGCAAGTAGAAAACCTACTGCTACAGTAAGACTAACCCCTAATAATAAAATAATTACTTTCATTTTTTTATTTGTTTTGTAGAAATTCCAAACGGCAAATACAAGGGACAAAAACTAATAAAACTGGTTAAAATAAATACTCCAGCTAGAATTAATAAAATAATGGATGTAGTACCACTAATCTCATTTGTTAAGTAAAGCACTAGTATTAAAATAGCTACAAGTACACGAATTACTTTGTCGAGATTACCCATATTCTTTTTCATATAATTGATGGTTGGTTACAAATTGTTAAAACATTTTTTTCTGATGTAAAGAGATCCTATAAGTGTAATAGTTACAATGCTAATTGTGCTCAACGGCATTAATATTGCAGCGATTATTGGTTTTAATTGAGCAGTTATTGAAAAATATAAGCCAACTATATTATACACAAGTGATACAATAAACGTAATAGTAATTAATTTTTTTGCTAAGATAGAGGCAACAATAAATTGATTTAGAAAGGGCAATTTATTAGCCACTAAAATGGCATCACTAGCTGGAGAGAACTGGATTGTATTTTCTACAACAGCAATACCAATATCACTTTTACGTAATGCACCTGCATCATTTAAACCATCTCCAACCATCATAACCAATTGATGATTATGTTGCAATTGAGTAATGTAGTTTAATTTATTTTCGGGAGTTTGATTAAATTGGAAGTCAACTTTTCGATTAAATTGCTTAGCTAAATATGATTTAGATTTATTATTATCACCACTTAACACTGTGATGGAATACGGTAACGCATGAATTAACTGGTCTACATTTTCACGCAATTGATTCTCCATTTCAAACTTACCAACCACTACATCATTGATAGAAATCCAAACCGCTGAGCCAAGATCATGCATAGTATTTTTGCCAATGAATTTTACTGAACCTGCTTTATAAAATGTATCATTCTCCCAAGCTTCAATGCCAAATCCGGGTATTTCTTTTACATTATCTAGTATTATACTAGGTTGTTTCAAAAAATTGGAAATACCTCTACT
>JAYTXG010000120.1:0-5148 GCA_043743375.1 Sphingobacteriia bacterium | reverse complement strand
TGATACTTGCTTGTATTTAATTGATTGAGTTTTTTCATATAAATACCAGAATACAATTACTAAAATTGGAATAAATGAGTGAAGCAATTCATCTACAACTTGCTGCAATCCCGTAGGATGCCATAACTGTCTTAGCATCAATTGATAAACCAAACCTACTACTGAAATATAAATCGTTATTGCGCTTAAGGTGCCGGGTTTACCAATTAATGTTGATGATTGGTTTTTATAAAATACGATGCAAGTAAAGTAAATCGCAACAAGCGAATTTGTAAGGATAGTAAAAAAGCTTAAAAATTTTATAGTTGTTACCGCAATACTTGTTTCACTTTTTTGAGCCATTAAATAATATTGGGCAATTAGAGCAAACCAACCTATTACTGCAAAAAAAGCTGCTATTTTTTGTTTCATTATTTATTAATTTTTATAGTTTCAATTGTAGCCAACAATATTTTACGTGGATCAAGCTCAATAGTTACAGGCTTTTTAGCAACGGTAAACACAAAAGTTTCTGTTGATTTGTTCACAACAACTTTTTTTGTAATTGCTTGGTTATTGCTTGGTGTAGTAATGGCAATGTCTAGAGGGAAACTATATAACTCATTTTTATTTTGTAATTGATTAACTGTTAAAGTAAGTTGCTTTTTTATTGAATTGTACTTCCAACTAGATTTAATCTTTATTAATCCCCCACGGTGCAACCATTGATTAAAAAAGGCAGTCAAGTTCTGATTAGAGGCTTTTTCCATTGCTTGTTTAAAATTATTAGAAGTGGCGCTCCTGTTCATGTAGTTTTTATAATAAGCTTGTATGCCTTTTTTAAAAGCAGGCTCTCCAATCATGTCGCGCAACATCAGTAATACGCAAGCTCCTTTTTGGTAGGAAACAGTATTGGTAACAGGCCCTTCTTCTGCTGATCTATTAGCAACAATTAAATAAGTTGAATCTTTCTCGTAATACTTATAAAAATTTTGTTTGGCTTTTTCCCACTCACTAAGAAATTCAGCTTTGCCATATTGTTGTTCAATAAATAACATGGTAAAACAAGTTGCGAATCCTTCGCTTAACCATGCATCATCCCATGTTGTTTCTGTAACAGCATTGCCAAACCATTGATGCGCAATTTCATGAATTATTACATTTCTTGTTCTTACCGATCTACTGCCAGTAATTAGTTTATCTGAATACCCAATAGCAGTTGCCGATTCCATTCCACCACCAACAACTGGCGATTCTATATTGGCTAATTTTTCATAAGCATAAGGACCTACATAAGTAGAAAAAAATGTTAGCACTTCTTTAGATGGCACTGCAAAGTCGTAAAACCCTGCAATTCTATCTTTAGCGTAAACCCATGATTCTATTGATTTTCCTTCAAATTTATCAACGTATTGAACTGCAAAATTAGCAACACCAATAGTATAAAGCCATGGTGCAATTGGTACAGATTGTTTCCAATGGGTTAATTTAGTTGAATCATTAATGGTAGACTCTTCCATTAATAAACCATTAGAAACAACTTTATAATTTATAGGCGCTTTAATAATAAACTCACAAGTTGCTTTATCGGAAATATGATCTACAAGTGGTAACCAATTTCGGCCTTTATTGGGCCAATTATCACTAAAAAATGAACGGTCGCCATATTTGGTTGGCCCAGCATGTAATCCGTCTGCGGCTTCACCATGGTAAGTGATTTTAAGAATAATTGTAGTGCCAGTTGTTGAAGCCTGCTCAAAATTTATTAATAGTTCATTGTTTACATGCGTATGGGTTATAATCATATTAGGCGCAGTAACTGAATCAACAACCATGCCTTTGCCATTTTTTGCTTTGCTTATTAAATCGAGCCGGACTTGTTTCACCCCAGACTGGGTAAAATAAACTGTAACAAATGTGCTTGCTTTTATTTCATTCGATTTATCCGAAAACTCAATATTAAATTGATAGTGTTTAATATCAATTCTTTTATCAATAGGGTAGTGGTCCGCAAAAACACTACTAATAAAACTGAGGTTAAGTATAATGCCAATTAGTATAAATTTACAGTTATTCATAAGTTACTTTCTTCAAATAAAAACCTTTTGCATCAACTACTAGTGGGGTATTGCTGTTGATGGTGATACCTTCTTTTGTTATTGTCTTTTTTTCTATTTTATTATTGACAGTAATCTCAACTGGTAAATCCATAAAATAATTATTAATTTTAACTAGGTATTTTCGGTAGCCTGTTTCTTTTACAGTAAAGTCGAGCAGATCAGTTGTTCTTAAATAAAAATCAAAAAAGGGTTTAAGGTTTTTGCCAGCTCCTTTGCTAAATAATTGTTCTACATCAGTAGTAGTTACAAAATTATCATAAGTATATGCAGGGTCGGTTGCTAATTTTTTAAGGGTAGGAAAGAAAATTTCATCACCAATTAAAAATCGTAAACTGTGCATAAAAAAGGAGCCCTTAACATATATTTCTCCCGAGTAAGTTTCTTGTGTATTTATTTCTTCGCCCTGTACTATTGGCTTCTTGTTTTTTATACTTCTTTTATGGGCATCAATAATTTCGTTGTACGCTGCTTCTCCTCCTAATTCAAGCATAGCTAAAGCTTCTGCATAAGTGGCTATACCCTCCTGAATCCACATGTGTGCCCAGTCTTTATTGGTAACCTTATTAGCAAACCACTCATGTGCGTATTCGTGAAATAGATTGGCAGAATAATCCTGACCGCCAACTTTTTTATACTCAAACTTATTTTGAAATGTAATCATTGTCTGGTGTTCCATTCCTGAGTTAGGAACTTCTGCAACTCCAATTTTTTCTCTAAACCAAGGATATTCTCCAAAATATTTTTCTAAAATTTTGGTATCCCTCATTTTTGTCTCAATAATTTTTTTGGCATAAGCAGTATCTACTTCTAATACATAAAAATCAACGGGTACTTTATTGCCATTAATGGTGGTGTAAGTATCACGTACTACTTTGTATTTTCCTATATTAAACAGTATGCAATAGTTACTTATTGTATAATTGGTTTTCCAATAATAGGTTTTTAGGTTTTTCTTTTGCGTTGTTTTAATAAGTAGCCCAGGACCAGCAACTACCAATTGAGCTGGCACTGTAATATTTAAATCAACACCTTCATTGGGTTCGTCGCTAGGGTGATCTTTGCAAGGGAAATATATTTTGCCACCTTCGAACTGACAATTAATAGCCACCCAAGGATTGCCGTTAGAGTCTTTTGTCCATGTAAACCCGCCACCCCAAGGAGGCCTTACAGCAATAGGTGGTGCGCCACTATATTCTATAAATACCGATTGTTTCCCTTGCTTAAAAGGAGCTGGATTGGTTATAAAAATTTTATCATTGATATGATTAAAATTAGCAGAGGTATTGTTTACGGTAATTTTTGTAACCAAATATTCTTGCAATAAATCCAATAAAATGGTATCAGATTGGTTCAATAAATTCATTGATACTTCTGTATTTCCATTAATGGTATGTTTATCTATATCCACATTCAGGTTAATAGTATAATGCCTAATGTCCATATTGGCTTGTAGCGGACTCAGTTTTCCTCCTGAACTCATTTTACTAATATCTCTGGGTTGCGCCATAGTAGCGCCAAAGCAAAGCAATGTAAGAGCAACTAATAAGTAATAATAAAAGGCTTGATGTAGGATTTTTTTATCTATTGTTTTATTACATATTTTCATAATTATTATTTCATTTTTTCTTTACTTTGTTTAGTATTTTCGTTTCATCTCCCTCAAGTTTACGTTGTAATTTTTTAATATCCTCAGATGGTGGAAGTGCCTCTGGTTTTACACCTCTTTTAATCAACATACTTCTCACTGCCTTATTATTCTCAATATGTTCTTTGGTAATTTGAGTTTTACCTTTTATATCTTTTTCCACAACATTGTGACTGGTTAATTCCGTTGCAAAATCTTTTGCTTTTATAGTAAGTGTTGGAAGAAAATCTGCTAAAGGTCTATTAACGGGTATATTCAATTTGTACTTCATTTCATTTGTAGTGAACCCTCCAAACAATGCTTGGTCACCTTTACTACGTATAATGGCAAATCCTTTATCATCTATACCTCTTTCATAAATTATTCCTGAAAGTTTTTTCTCGCCCTTACTCAGTTTTTCTCTTGCAGAAACCCTAGCAACATCTAGTAGGCGTTGCTCAATAATCTCTTGCTTTCGAGTTTGTACTGCAAAGTAAGTTTGTGCAAAAGCGATTTCGCTTTTTGCAGAATCGCCATTCTGCGCTACTAAATAACATGCATATCTGGTAAGTGCAATGTCCTCAATTTCACGTTGTGCTCCTTTAGCTAAGTTTATCATTTTCCTGATATCAGTAAAATGATGCAAAGCATGAATGCCGCTTGTTTGGCAGGCTATTTTTGCTTTTTCTATTACTTTGATAAAATTCTCCCATTTTGCATAACCTAATATAGGCTGTAATTCTCTGGCACTCCAGCATTCTATCCCTTTATAGTTGTAACAGGCATTTTCAAATTGCTCAAATAATTCCTGTATAACTTGTTTTTTCATTTTATTTCTTTAGAGTATACTATCGTTAAATATATTACTAAATATACTGAAAATTAATTGTATTCGAATGTATGTGAATACAAATGGTAATTCAAAAAATGCGATAATATAAAAATACTCGATTTTATGTTTTATGCAATTGGTCAGGTCTATCATTTTCCTGATATCGGGAAGATGATAAGTAATATTGATTTCAAATTGCTAGTAATTATGAATTAAAGATTTTGTTTTTTGATATTATTTGTTTTCTAATCTTATGTGAAATTATTTAATGTTAACAGTTTAGCATAATGGCTCCAGCTTAATTTTCCAGACAGTGTCTGAAAAATCGTATATTTCATTTAAAATAACCAATTATTTTAGGCAGCTAATGTATGTATGAAATTTTGCTAATTCTTTGCGGTTTATACCTGATTTATGACCGTGTTTATTCATTTGCATCAATATTCGGCATTACACCAATTGATATATGGTTTGAATTTAATTCTATTGAAACATAATTTGTGTAATTAAACATACCTTAATCTTTAATATCAATTACTTGTTACAATTGCTTTTTACTAGGCAGAATCAACTCGTACTTACTCGCAAAAATC
>JAYTXG010000119.1:0-1975 GCA_043743375.1 Sphingobacteriia bacterium | reverse complement strand
AAATTGATCCATTGATTTTGAGTGGTAGGAAAACGATAGGCAGTTTGATAAGAAAAACGAAGATTATGATCTTTTGCTAATTTAACAACTGCAGAAACTCTAGGAGTAAAACGTCCTTTAAAGTTCGTATTCTTATCGTAACGTCCAGAAGCTGTAATTTTCAATTGATCTCCAAAAAATTTCTGAGAAATCTGCACATAAGCACCTGATTCATTAATTTTTATAGGACCAGCAGTATCTGCAAAAAGGGTGCCCTGTGAGTTTAAAACATATTGACGTGTGTTACCTCCAATCAAAATATCTGTACCATTTTTAGCTAAGTCTAAAGCTTCGGTTAAATTATATTGCCCTTCAAGTGCATACAATTTAGTTCTGTCTACGAATAAACCACCACCATTAGAAATAGGTGTTCCCGCAACAGATTGAAAAGCTGCAGAATTACCGATAAATCCTACCGGACGGCCAACATCAGCCACACCACGTGCAGTATTATGTAAAGCAATATTGTTTTGTGCAACTGCAAGTCCGGCAGCATTTTCAGCAGCAGCAACAGACTGAGCAGGTGTTAAACCAGAAGCTAACCCTGCACCATATGCTGCACCAAATGATTGACCATAAAGACCTGCTGCATTACCAACAATTGCTCCTATGTATTGAGGATACCAAACGGTTGCACTTGGCTTCCATGTTTCATTGAATAAACGAGTAGTAACAGTTGCATTGAATGAACTTCCAGAGTTTTCTCTAGTTGTATAAGCTCTTAAATACCAATTTTTGGCTTTCAATTCAACTTTGTATTGCGCCATTACAAAATCCTTCAAAGAATATCTATCAGATCCTGTATACACTGTATTACCTGTTCCCCAATAACCAGCAACAATAGCTTCAACCTTATCATTTATTTTATAATGCAAAGCACCATTAAATTTAAAATTAACTGTAGTTGGATCTATAACTTGATTTTCATTATATCCAGTTCTAGAAACATACGTTGGCCTATTAGCAAAATAGCTTAAAACTCCTCTAGATTGAATTAGATAAGGACCATATCCAGGTAAATTAATAGCCCCTAATACTGGATTTGAAGCAATTACACCTTTAAATGCTGAACTTAAGTCCGAATTAGTTTCGTCGCCATATAAATTAATGCCATCAAAATTAGGATCACTTGAACGAATTCCTCCTTGTGCATTTCCATTTGGATTAGTAGATAATGGAGACCTTAAATAATTTCCTTGATTATTTGCCAACCAATCTTGAGCTTGTAAAAATTGAGCATTTATTTTATATGCGAACTTATCATTTATTTTTTTAGCCCATCGTAAGCTCCAATCGTAATAAGGAGATCTTGGTCTTTGATAATCATCAACATGGTTTGCGCCTTGTTTTATTTGAAAACTTAAACCTTGGTTTTTAAAAGGGCTTTTACTATTAATTAACAAAGTACCATTTGTGCCTCCCGGGCCATATAAAGCAGAGGAAGCACCTTGTAACAATTCAATATTATCAACATCTAACTCCGTAATACCTATTATATTACCAACAGCAAAGTTTAAACCCGGCGCTTGGTTATCCATACCATCTACAATTTGGTTTAAACGAGTGTTACCACTACTGTTGAAACCACGAGTACCAACACTTGTAAAAGTTAAGCTGGCATTAACAACATCCACTCCTTTTAAGCTAGCAATCAAATCGTAATAATTAGCAGATGGTGCATTTCTAATTGCAGCAGCACTGATTCTTTCTATAGAAACTGGAGACTCCAAAATTCTTTCAGGAACTCTTGATGCTGAAACAACTATTTCGTTACCTAAAGTAAATGAAGTTTCAAGATCTACATCAACAGTTTCGTTATTTCCCTTTACCACAACTTCTTTTGCGGCATACCCAACAGATGATATAATAATTGTAAATGGAAGTTTTTGAGTGGTTGAAAACTTAAAATTACCTTTATCATTAGTATAGGTACCAG
>JAYTXG010000118.1:0-4535 GCA_043743375.1 Sphingobacteriia bacterium | reverse complement strand
TAAGCAAGCACCAGTTTCTGTTTGCCACCAGGTATCTACAATCGGGCATTTTTTCTTTCCAATATTTTCATCATACCAATGCCATGCTTCTTCATTAATAGGCTCACCAACAGTTCCTAATACTTGTAAAGAAGATAAATTTTTTCCTTGCAATGGTCCCAAACCAAAGCCCATTAGGCTTCTTATAGCAGTTGGTGCAGTATATAAAATATTTACTTTGAATTTATCTACAATATCCCAAAATCTTCCAGCATCTGGAAATGTAGGAACACCTTCAAATAAAACGGAAGTTGCACCAGCACTTAATGGTCCGTATAAAATATAACTATGTCCTGTTATCCAACCAATATCGGCTGTACAAAAATGAATTTGTTCTGGTTGATATTGAAACACATTTACAAAAGTATAATTGGCATAAATCATATACCCACCGCAGGTATGAACAACACCTTTTGGTTTTCCTGTGCTACCAGATGTATATAAAATAAATAACGGATCTTCGGCATCCATTTCTTCGGCTTCGATAAAATGAAGTCCATCATCTTCCACACGTTGCATTTCATCTTCCCACCAAATATCTCTTCCTTTAATCATAGATACGGCAGTTCTTGTTCTTGTACAAACAATCACTTTTTTAATAGTTTTATTTCCTATCAACGCATCGTCAATAACAGATTTTAAAGGAATATCTTTTGCACCTCGGTAAGCACCATCGCAAGTAATAATAAATGTTGCTTGCGCATCTTCTAAACGGTCTGCAATACTTTGTGCAGAAAATCCACCAAACACAACACTATGTATTGCCCCTATTCTTGCACAAGCCAATACAGCGATTGCTAATTGAGGAATCATTCCCATATAAATACAAACCCTATCTCCTTTTTGTACGCCATTATTTTTTAAAACATGAGCAAACTGACAAACTTTTTCGTGTAATTTTTTATAGGTTAAAATTCTGCTTTGCTCATCGGGCGAATTGGGTTCCCAAATAATAGCAGGCTGATTGGGTTGAGTTAGTAAATGCCTATCCAAACAATTTTCTGTAATATTTAAAGTAGCTCCTTTGAACCATTCAATGCTAGGTTCAGTAAAATTCCAATTCAATACATCTGCCTTACTTTTCCATTTTTTTTTCCATGTAAAATTATTGGCAATCTCTTCCCAAAAACCCGCAGGATCTTCTATACTCTGTTGATAGGCTGCTTTGTATTCGTCTAAACTTTTAATTTGATAAGGATACATTTATAATGGTTTGTAATAGCTAAAGTTACTACATGCTTTTAATTAAATAAACCTCTGTTGTTAAGTATTTTAAAAAGAGTGTATATTTATAAAAATATCTCTTATGCAAGTCCAAAAATCAATATTATTGGCACTTCCCATTAACGAACGATTAGAGTTAGCAGAAGAATTATGGAGTAGTGTTGAAGCCGAATTCCATAAAGATTCATCAGATGATATTGCTTTTGCAAAGGAGCGATTAAACTTACATCTTGAAGATCCAGAAACAGGTTATTCTATTAACCAATTAAAAAAATATTTTAGCGATAGGTATGGAATATAAATAGAACAAAATCCTCTAAACTATTCCTTTGTAAATCAACCTATTAGACGGTATATTGTAAAAGACTTTCCTTATAAAGTTTATTTTATAGTTGAAAACCAACTAGTAGTTATATTGGCAGTTGCGCATGTGAGAAGAAGCAATTTGTTTCTCAAAAAGAAATTGAAAAAATAAAAAGATAGCAAATAAACTAATTTGAATGCAACATTTGATGTAAGTTGAACACTCATTTATGCCAATGGACAATTCAAAAAAGTTAAGACAAGTTATTACTGCCTCTTCATTAGGCACATTAATTGAGTGGTACGATTTTTATATTTTTGGAAGTTTAGCAACAGTTATAGCCAGTCAGTTTTTCCCAAAAACAAATCCAACTGCAGCTTTACTTTCAACCTTAGCCACTTTTGCTGCTGGTTTTATAGTAAGGCCATTCGGAGCATTGTTTTTTGGCAGACTAGGTGATTTAATTGGCCGAAAACATACGTTCTTACTAACGCTCATTATTATGGGCGGATCTACTTTTGCAATAGGATTAATTCCGGGCTACGACACAATTGGATATGCAGCTCCTATTTTAGTATTGTTATTACGACTTTTACAAGGATTAGCCTTGGGCGGAGAATATGGTGGTGCAGCAACTTATGTGGCCGAACATTCGCCAGAACATAAAAGAGGATATTATACTTCGTGGATACAAACAACTGCAACGCTAGGTTTATTTGTTTCTCTTGGAGTGATATTACTTACACGGCATAGTTTAGATGCCGATGCTGCAAAGTCTATTGCAAAGTTCAACGATTGGGGATGGAGAATTCCTTTTTTAGTATCAATAGTTTTAGTGGGACTTTCTATTTATATCCGATTAAAAATGCAAGAGTCGCCGTTGTTTACAGAACTTAAGGCAGCAGGTAAAACATCCATCAACCCTATTAAAGAAAGCTTTGGAAATAAAACCAATTTAAAAATGGTGTTACTTGCTTTATTCGGAGCAACCATGGGGCAAGGTGTTGTGTGGTATACTGGTCAGTTTTACGCGCAATCATTTATTGAAAATGTTTGTAAAATTGATTTTGATCAGAGTAGAACTATTCTTATTTGGGCTATTTTATTTGGCACACCTTTCTTTGTGATTTTTGGAGCTTGGAGCGATAAAATAGGCAGAAAATGGATTATGATGGGAGGAATGTTTTTAGCCATTATTTCTTACCAATATTTATTTAAACAACTATTACAACTTTCGGATACAAAAAATAGTATCGAGTTGGTAAATGAAAAAATAGTTAAATCGAATAGACTAATTCTCCCAAATTCCGATACCATAAAAACAGTGGCAACTATTCATCAATTCCAAAACGGAATTACCCTATCAGTAACAACAAAAGATACTTTATTTGCAAATGGAAAAAAGCAATTGGTAGCTGCTGTACCCAAAATTGCAAAAACAGCAGGAAGCACAACCTATTGGAAAATGGTACTGATTGTTTTTATAATGATAATATATGTAACCATGGTGTACGGACCAATTGCGGCTTTTTTAGTTGAATTGTTTCCTACTAAAATAAGGTACACTTCCATGTCGTTGCCGTATCATATAGGCAATGGAGTTTTTGGCGGACTCACTCCTTTTATTGCAACTTTACTAACTACTATTTATACCAATGACTTATTAGTTGGATTAATGTATCCAATAATTATTGCAGCTATATGTTTAGTAATTGGCACCATTTATATTCAAAATAAAATAGATTCTCCTGTAACTGTTTAAATAAACTACTATGAATAAATTAAAAAAATATGTGGGTTTAATTTGGATTGTGCTTGGGCCTATTGCTATATATTATTTAATTATAACGGCATCCTCACAAATTATTGCAAAGCCTGCAATAGATACTAAAATTCAATGGGCAGTATTTGCAATAGTGTTTTTGCCAATTGCATTTGGGCTAATGCTTTTTGGCTACTATGCTTTTAAAGGCGAGTACGATTCATGAATAGCGCAGTTGAAATAAATAATCTATTTTGCATAGGTTATGTCAATCGAAATCAATAATTTAACCAAAATATATGGCGATCAAAAAGCGGTAAACAATATTTCTTTTACTATTAACAAAGGAGAAATAGTTGGTTTTTTGGGACCAAATGGTGCAGGGAAAAGCACTACCTTAAAAATTATCACTGGTTATTTAGCAGCAACAAGTGGATCAGTAAAAGTTGCAGGATTAGATATTGCAACACACCCGATTGAGTGCAAACAAAAAATTGGATACCTGCCCGAATCGAATCCCTTATATCTTGATATGTATGTAAAAGAATACCTGAATTTTATTGCAGGTGTTCATCAAGTAAAGTCATTAGGAAAAATAATTGAAAAAGTAGGTTTACAATTAGAACAAAACAAAAAAATAGCACAATTATCAAAAGGATATAAACAGCGTGTAGGATTGGCTGCTGCGCTTATTCATCAACCAGAAGTATTAATTTTAGATGAACCAACAAGCGGCTTAGACCCCAATCAAATAATAGAAATAAGGAACTTAATAAAGGAACAAGGAAAAGACAAAACAGTACTTTTTTCTAGCCATATTTTACAAGAAGTAACCGCAATTTGTAATAGAATCATCATTATTAATAAAGGTGCAATTGTAGCCGATGACAGCCTCAAGAATTTAACTAAAAAAGGCAGTTTAGAGTCTGTTTTTAGTAATTTAACTTCCCTATAAGTGTATAAACTACATATTGCTTATCTTCAACCGAGAAAATAACCTAATAATTATACAATGAGTTACATTATTGAAGTACATGCAAGACAAATTTTAGACAGTCGCGGTAACCCAACCGTTGAAGTAGATGTTTTAACTGATGATGGTGCAATGGGTAGAGCTGCTGTGCCAAGTGGGGCTAGTACTGGCATTCATGAGGCTGCCGAACTACGTGATAACGATAAGAAAAAATATGTTGGAAAGGGTGTTTT
>JAYTXG010000117.1:0-1542 GCA_043743375.1 Sphingobacteriia bacterium | reverse complement strand
GTTAAAAAAGGAACGGTTTCAAAAGCAGTAATTGTTCGTACAAAAAACAAGCTTCGCAGAAAGGATGGTTCTTATATTCGTTTTGATGACAATGCTGTTGTTTTGTTGAACAGTTCAGATGAGCCTCGTGGCACACGCATATTCGGACCAGTAGCAAGAGAGTTGCGCGATAAAGGATACATGAAGATTATTTCTCTTGCTCCTGAAGTATTATAAAAAAAGCTAAAAGCTAAATAAAATGAGTACAAGATTTAAAGCCAAATTCAGCATCAAAAAAGGTGATACCGTAGTGGTAATTGCTGGAGATGATAAGGATTTGAAAAAACCAAGAAAAGTGTTGGAAGTTATTGTTGACAAAGGACGTGCTGTGGTTGAAGGTGTGAACATTGCTACCAAACACACAAAACCATCTGCACAAAATACCAAAGGTGGGATCGTAAAAATTGAAGCATCCGTTAATATTAGCAACATTATGTTATGGGATGCAAAAAAAAGCGAACCAACTAAAGTAAAACGTACCCGTGTGAATGGTAAATTAATACGTGTATCTAAAAAATCTGGGGAGGTAATCAAATAATGAATACTGAAAAATATACAGCAAGATTAGCAACAAAATACAGCAAAGAGGTTGTACCTGCTTTGATGAAGAAGTTTTCTTACAAAACTGTAATGCAAGCTCCTAAATTAGAAAAAATCTGTCTTAACCGTGGTGTTAATGGAGCGGTAACAGACAAGAAATTAGTAGATGTTGCAGTAGAAGAGCTAAATACCATCACTGGTCAGAAAGCTGTTCCAACAATGTCTAAAAAAGACATTTCTAATTTCAAGTTGCGTAAGGGAATGCCAATTGGCGCTCGCGTAACATTGAGAGGAGAAAAAATGTATGAATTCCTTGATCGATTGGTTTCTGTTGCATTGCCACGTGTTCGTGACTTTAAAGGAATAAGTGACAAAGCTTTCGACGGTAGGGGTAACTATACTTTGGGTGTAACCGAGCAAATTATATTCCCTGAAATTGATATTGATAAAGTAAATAAGATAACTGGATTAGATATTACATTTGTAACTACAGCTACTACTAATGAAGAAGCATTCGAATTGCTTAAAGAATTAGGAATGCCGTTCAAAGGAGTTAAGAAAGATTAATTAAACACAGAATTTTAAAACATTATGGCAAAAGAATCAGTAAAAGCCAGACAAAGAAAGCGCGAAAAAATGGTAGCCCAGTATGCTGAAAAGCGTGCAGTACTAAAGGCAGCAGGGGATTATGCTGGATTAGACCTACTACCTAAAAACGCTTCTCCGGTTCGTTTAAAAAACCGTTGTCAGCTAACAGGAAGATCAAACGGATATATGCGTTATTTCGGTCTGTCGAGAATTATGTTTCGCGACATGGCTTTAAATGGTATGATCCCAGGAGTAAAAAAAGCAAGCTGGTAGTATCCAGTTTGGTAAACAAAATTTAGAACTAGAATAATAATAAAAATATGGTAACTGATCCTATAGCAGACTTCTTAACTAGAATTCGTAATGCTCAGTTGG
>JAYTXG010000116.1:0-2387 GCA_043743375.1 Sphingobacteriia bacterium | reverse complement strand
TGGTCAGCCACAAACTATTGAAAACCTGCGGATATTTATTAAGGCCGCCAAAATAAGAGGGGAAGCTTTGGATCATATTTTATTTCATGGCCCGCCGGGATTGGGTAAAACAACTTTAAGCAGGATTGTAGCCAATGAACTGGGCGTAAGCATTAAAGAAACCAGTGGGCCAGTTATTGAAAAACCAGGCGACCTTGCCGGACTGCTTACCAATTTAGAACCCAATGATGTATTGTTTATTGATGAGATACACCGGCTGAGCAATGTAGTAGAAGAATACCTGTATGCAGCCATGGAAGATTACCGCATTGATATTATGATTGATAGCGGTCCCAATGCTAGAAGTGTACAAATCAACCTGAACCCTTTCACATTAATTGGTGCAACAACAAGAAGCGGTTTACTAACGGCTCCCTTATTATCCCGTTTTGGTATTAAATCCAGGTTGGAATATTACAATGCAGCAACGCTTCAAAAAATAATTATTCGTTCTGCAGGTATTTTAAATACCACTATTACAAGCGAAGCCGCAGATGAAATTGCCCGGCGCAGCCGCGGCACACCACGTATTGCCAATGGCTTATTAAGAAGAGTCAGGGATTTTGCACAGGTACTAAATGATGGGGCCATTGATATAGGCATTACCCAACATTCGTTACAGGCTTTAAATGTAGATGAACATGGTTTGGATGAAATGGATAACCGTATATTAAATGCTATTATTGATAAATTTAAAGGTGGGCCGGTTGGCATTACTACCATTGCCACTGCAGTTGGCGAAGAACCGGGTACACTGGAAGAAGTGTACGAACCTTTCTTGATACAGGAAGGTTTTTTGCAACGTACTGCAAGGGGGAGGGAGGTTACTTTAAAAGCATATCAGCATTTAGGAAAAACTGCTCCGGGAAAAGAGGGTACAGGCAATTTATTTTCTTAAATATTTAGAAGCTGTTTGAGTTATTTGCACTATCCTTTATTGGGCTAAAGCCCTGGCATTTTATTCTAAATTAACCCCGGCATTAATGCCAGGGTTAATACTAAAATGATATTGGGTGGCTTTAGCCCGATTTCATAAACTAAAAAATTCGAAATAACTCAAACAGCTTCTTAAGCTCGCATACTTACTAATATTACAAAAGCCACCTTAAATAAGATGGCTTTTTGTTTATACTTTTAAAATGCCTTTTATGAAGCCACCAGCCTGAATCCATTACCGTGGATATTTACAATTTCTATTGTATTGTCTTCTTTTAAATACTTGCGGAGTTTGGCAATGTATACGTCCATGCTACGGCCATTAAAATAAGTATCGCTGCCCCAGATTTTCTTTAAGGCAATTTCTCTTTGCAACAGATCGTTTTTATATTCGCAAAGCATTTTTAATAATTCATTTTCCTTAGGTGATAAGGTTTGTACTTTTCCTTCAAAACTAAGTTCCCTAAGGCGTGGGTTAAAATGGTATTTTCCCATATCGAATTCTGCATTCACTTCGTCGCGGTGCATTTCTTCATTGCGTTTTAATATGGCCTTTATTTTCAAGAGCAATACTTCACTGTCGAAAGGTTTGGTAATATAATCATCTGCACCCAATTTGTAGCCTTCAATAATATCGTCCTTCATTGTTTTGGCAGATAAAAAGAATAAGGGAACATCGGGATTGATATCACGGATTTCTTCTGCAAGTGTAAAGCCATCCATATTGGGCATCATTACATCTAACAGGCAGATATCAAATTTTTCACGCTGAAAAGCTGCAAGGCCAAGGCGTCCATCCCTTTCTAAAATTACTTCGTAATCGTTTAGTTCCAGGTAATTTTTTAATACCATACCCAGGTTGGTATCATCCTCACATAATAATATTTTGGGTTTAATAGTTTCCATGTTTAATAAGTTTAATGGCAAATAAAATTAATTCATATTTTAAATAACGAATATACTGACTAATTTTTTGTTAAAGATGTTTTATAATATACCCGGAAATTTACCTGGCATAGTACTATTTTTTATGAGGGCTAAAAATAGCCATCCAGTAAAGGGATGGTTATTTTGTTTTCAAGCAGATGAGTTCATTATTTAAAATCTGCCTCAGTTACATCTTCGTTTAACTTGATGCTTACATATTTAATAGTAAGTTCCTGTCCTCCGGTATTTCTTGTTATTTCAAATGGCAGCAGGATATTTCCAGTTTTTTTATAATCTTTATATTCTGCGGATTCTATTACTTCCTGGTCTCCTTGTTTTGTAGTTGTTTCTTCTTTCAACAGCAAGCCACTTTTAATAGAATATTCCTGTACAGATAATTTGCCACTGGGCATTATTACTTTTACCCGGTAAGTTTCCTCATCATTTATTTTACCAACACCTAAGTATTCTGTTTTGTAGGTGGC
>JAYTXG010000115.1:0-2021 GCA_043743375.1 Sphingobacteriia bacterium | reverse complement strand
CCTTTGTCTACTTTAGCTGAGTAAATTCTCTTACATTTCATATTGGTTTTAGCTCTTGTAACAAAATAAGCTGATTGAGTATTTATCTTAAACAGTCTTAAATAATCAACAAACCCTCTATCCATGATATAAAACCCATTAGGCTCAAAAGTAATAATATCAAGCACATTCACTTCATGTACTTTTCCGTCTGTAATGTTTACGTAACAAGGGATTTCAGTTTTTAAATCTAAAACTGTGTGCAGTTTTATCGCTCCTTTATGTTTTCTGAATTTTGCCCACCAAAATATTTCTAAACACAAATCAATGGTAGTGGTATCAACTCCATAGATAGCATTAAATTCAAAATCGGCAAAGACTTCATTTGGTAAAATGTTTTTTCTTGCCTCTGCAATTAGGAAGTAAGCAAAATCTGCAAAAATCCTCCAATCTCTCTTTTCATTTGCATGTGCTAAATTAGATTTTGAAATACTACTGCCAATTCCAAGATGATACCATTTGTGTTTTTGAGTTTGTAAACATAAAACTAAATCACTCAGACTTTCCCTATTCGATAGTTGTCCAAACATTAAACAAAGTAATTGATGCCAACAAGTGTATTCTTTTACTTTATAATTACCATTGTATCGTTGGATACATTTATTAAATTCATTAAAACTTAAAAATGAAGCTACTTGAGCAAAAACATATTTACCTGTATTCATCTTCCAATTTATTGGTAGATAAATTGAAATCGTTTGAACAAAAAAATCAGCCAAAACGCTTTAATAGCAATATATTCAAAGAACTTAAATTTACGTCTTTAGGACGCTAATGAAATGGAATATTAAACAATAGATTTATGTTTATCTTAACGGCATACTTGTTAATTAAAATTTATCCAGCGCATAAAAAAAGAACTTGCTGTGGGTCAAGTTTTTTTTTATATGTGTAATAATTTTTAGTATTTAGAAGCCCAACCCTATTGCGAAGGCACTGACAGCATTAGGAAAGTCAATGCCGGCAGTTGCGGCTCCGGTTGTAAGATTTATATTGTAAACTTTGGTTGCGGTACCAACAGTTAATAATGAAAAAGCGCTATTACTTGCACCCAAAATATCGAAACCATTTGGAGTAGCATTTGTTATACCAAGTGCACCAATATTTACCAGCGTTCCAGTATTAGGGGGAATCTGATTATACAAAGTTGTTGCATCTAAAACGAATAATGCCGTACTTGTAGCTCCTGCAAAATTATTTGTGTAAGCTGCCCCGGTGATGGAAGGTGTTCCAGGATTAAGGTTTCCATCTGTTCCTGCAATTGTACCATCTGTTGGATTTAAACGAAGGTTTTGACCTGTATTTGTTACAAAACGAATTCTATCAACAGCAGGATTAAAATCAAACCCTGCAGCGGTAACACCTGCACTTATCATAAACCCTGCACCGACTGCAGTTGCAGCACCCGAGCTTAAATTGAATGTATATAATCTGGCAGCACCGGCAACTGTACAAGCTATACCATATAATTGTCCGTTTAAAGGACGAAAATCAATTCCTAAAATTGTTTCTCCTACACCAACACCCGTAATTGCTTTGCTAACCACAGTGCCAGAAACAGATGAGTTAAAAATTTGAAGTATCCCGCTTGTGCTGACAGAATAGGCTACAGGTGATGTAAATATTGCAATATTTATTAACGTGGTATTAATATTAGCTAAAAAGGTAGTTGACGCATTTGTGAGATTGACACCGCACAATTTTGTCACATTTCCAACATTAAAAGTAGCAAGTGTTACACTGTTGTCTTCGTTGATATCAAAGCCGCCTCTACCTGTGAATTGTAAACCTAAAGAGCCAACTTAGACTAAAGTTCCATCGTTTGGTGGAACTTGTTTGTAAAGTTTACCGGTGGTTGCAATAACGTCAAAGAGTTCAGTCGCAGCAGTACCTGCAACGCTGTTTGTGTATGCGATAGATGTAATAGCAGGAGAAGATCCGCCATTAATAGGTAAATCAGTAGATGCAACCAATCCTGTTTC
>JAYTXG010000114.1:0-5064 GCA_043743375.1 Sphingobacteriia bacterium | reverse complement strand
GGAGGACTTCATTTTCACAATTCATGTATTATTAGTACCGATATTGGTAAAAAAGTGGGGCAACAAATTGTTACTCGCTTAGTTATGAAAAAATAATTAGTTATTTATGAAATCACAATTTCAACTGCCTTATATAAAAGTGGCATTATTCATATTTTTTTTATCATCAACTACACAAGCAATATGTCAAACTGATATAGATGCAATCATGATGAGCAAAAATAATTTTTGTACCGGTCTTATGTACAGCAATAATAGCTGGAATAAATATTGGGAAGGAACCTTTAAAAGAAACAATGCTAATTTAGGAACCGTAAGTTCTCAAGTTATGGGTGTGATGGGCAATTATGGTATAAAAGACAATTTAAATGTTTTGTTTTCATTGCCATATATCAGTACCAAAGCATCAGCATCATATTTGAATGGCCAAAATGGATTACAAGATTTAACACTAACAGTTAAGTGGATGCCTATTGAAAAAAAAATAGGCAAAGGTGATTTTTCTCTATACGGGCTAGGTGCAGTTTCAATTCCTACAACCAATTACGTTGCAGACTACTTACCATTGTCTATAGGTATGTGCAGTAATGCTTATTCTTTAAGGTTGATGATGGATTATCAAGTAAAAAATTTATTTATTACAGGATCAGCTGCATATATTATGCGCAATCAAGTAACTATAAACAGAACAGCGTATTACACAACCCAGATGGTATATAGTAATCAAGTTTGGATGCCTAGTGTGGCCGACTTCAATATTCGCGCGGGTTATAGAAGTTCAACTTGGATTGCCGAAGCAGTTGTTGATATCACTCAAACAAATGGCGGTTTTGATATGCGAAAAAATGATATGCCTTTTTTAAGTAATCAAATGAATGCTACAAGAGTGGGTACCAATATTAAATACACATTGTCTACAATTAAAGGGCTATCGCTTATTGGTAATACTATGTTTACTGTAGCAGGTAGAAATACGGGCCAAACTACTAGTTTAAGTGCTGGAGTTTTTTATATAATTGATTTTACAAAAAAAACAAAAATAGCAGAAGAAAAAAAGTAAAAATTTATAAAATGAAAAAAACACCAATATATATACTCATATTATTTACTGCTTACGCATGCAATAAAAATATAGAAGAAAGAACTAATCTGTTTCCTCCTCTAAATCCAATAAAAATAGATTTAAATGCAGGAGATTGGAAGCCAATACTTTTAGCAAGCGCAAATGAATTTGCACTAGTAGCCCCATTGCCAACTACCAATGCAGTTTATTTAAGAGAGCTCAATGAGATCAAAGGTTTTCAACAAAATTTAACTGATGCTCAAAAAGCATCTATTAATTATTGGAGTGCTGGAGCTGTATTAAGATGGAATGAAATTTTAAGAGAATTGGTTGCTAAAAGAAATTTACCGCCTTATCAGAATGATGATGGCACTTATTCTATACCAAGCGCAAATAATCCATTTGCTTATCCTGCATTTCCTTTTTCTAATCCACCATATGCTGCAAGAGCTTATGCTTATGTAAGTGTTGCACAATATGATGCATTGGTTGCAGCTTATTATTATAAAAGATTATACAATAGATCTGCACCGTATAAAGTAGATGCAGCAATAGTTCCGTTGGTTCCTGTAAGTGATTTGCCTTCTTACCCAAGTGAAGATGCTGTAGTTAGTAGCGTAACAGTTGAGTTGCTAAAATTATTATTTCCTGCTGATGTTGCATACATTCAACAAAAAGCAGATGAGCAAAAATTGTATAGAATTATGGCAGGTGCCAATACACGAACTGATATGGATGCAGGTGAAATTCTTGGAAGGTTAGTTGCTACAAAAGTAATTGCAAGAGCTGCTGGCGATAATATGAGTAGGGCAGTAGGCACACCTGCACAATGGGCATTACTAGAATCTCAAACTGCAGCAATAGGTGAAATACCTTGGAAGAGTTTAGATGTTCCAAGTAGGCCACCTATGTTGCCTTTTTTTGGAAAAGTAAAACCTTTTTTATTCGATTCTTTAACAACAATAGCAATTCGTGCTGTTGCACCACCTTTAACTAATTCTGCTAAATTTAAAGATGAGTTAGCAGAAATAAAACGCTACAGTGAAGGGCTAACAAGAGAGCAAACCACTATTGTACAATTTTGGGCCGATGGAGCTGGAACATATACACCACCTGGCCATTGGAATGCTATTGCATCGGAAGACTTTGTATCATTGCATTTTAGTGAAGTAAGGTGGGCAAGAAATATTGCCTTATTAAATATGTCGTTAATGGATGCAGGAATTACTTGTTGGGATACTAAGTACACTTATTATAATCCTCGACCAACACAAATGGATCCTAGTATTAAAACAACAACAGGTATTCCCAATTTTCCCGCATACATTTCAGGTCATTCAACTTTTAGCGGAGCAGCAGCAACTGTATTGGGTTATATAGTTCCTCCAAGAGCCAATGCATACAATGCTATGGCACAGGAGGCATCCGATTCACGATTGTTCGGAGCTATACATTACAGAAGCGATTGTGAAGTAGGATTAGTACAAGGCAAAAAAGTAGGTGACTTTGCTATTGCAAAAGGCAGGGTTGATGGAAGCAATTAATTATTAATTTGCTTCTAATACGCAAAACTGGTAGGGCGCTAGTACCAAATATTCATGGTCGGGCCCTACTTTATATTTTTTTTCTGTAAAATAATCATATAATTCAATCGGCGCTAAACCGTTTTCCTTAAAAGTGTACCAAGTTATAAAAGCTGCTTTATTGCTGTAATTAAAAAAGCAATATAATTTATTTTTTTCGAGTGTTCTTAAAAATCCAGCAACATGAATATTATGTGGACTAAGCCATGTAGTATTTTTTTGATCTGCAAGAACTGGTAACTTATTTCTTATTTGAATTAATTTTTTTGTGGCAGAAAATATGCGTTGCTCAATGCTGTTTTCTTCGCTTATTTTTGCATTCTTTTTCCAATCAATTATTGGCCGATGCATCCATCGATTATCGTAATTTTTTGCATCATCTTTTAAATAGGAATAATCATTGGTGTATCCAACTTCATCTCCATAAAATAACATCGGAATTCCACCCAAAAACATCGTTTGCGCTTGCATTAAAATGATCTTTGAAATAGATAGATTAATTGCAGATGAATCAGCGTTATTGATTGCCTTTTCTAATCCGCATAACGAAGCCAATGTTCCACTAATTCGTGCATCTTGCGTTTTTGGGTTTACCGAAAATAAAGCACCAGAGGCAGTTGAATAAGCATGATTTCCTGAATAGTAATCCTTTAAAAATTTTCGATGTTCATACGCATTAAAACCAGCAGCAGCAATAATTTGGTCATCATATCCTAATCCAATATCATCATGGCATCTGGTGTAATTAATCCAAGTAGTACCCAATGGTTTTTGTTGTAAGTCGCGTTGTGCAGCAAGCATAATTCTTGTGTCGCCAGTAGCTAACGCATCCCACTGAACAGCCATTTGTGTTGCATTATAAGCAACATCACATTCTTTGGCAATAAATTGATCTGTACCAAAATATTTGATAATTTCCTTAGGTGCAACAATTGCTTCGCCTAATAATGCCATACCCGGACAAGCAATATGAACTGCTTGTTTAATTAATTGTAGTAAAGTATGTGCTTCGGGTAAATTTTGACAACTAGTTCCTATTTGTTTCCAAATAAATGCGGGCGCATCAATTCTTAATATATCAACCCCTAAATTGGCATAAAAGAAAATGTTGTTGAGCATTTCAATAAAAACAGAAGGGTTGGTGTAATTTAAATCCCACTGATAATCATGAAAAACAGTCATCACCCATTTATTGCATTCATTGTTAAATGTGAAACTACCAGGAGCACTCTCCGGAAAAATTTCTGGCATAGTTTGATCAAACTGATCGGGTATTGATCGATCATTGTACAAGTAATAATAATCTTGGTATTTTTTATCGCCCGCCTTTGCCTTTTTAGCCCACTCATGTTGTTGTGAAGTATGGTTCAACACTATATCAATCATCAGGTACATATTGTTTTCGCTTAACTGATGTTGTACTTCTTTAAAGTTATTTAAAGTTCCAAAACGAGCAGCTACTTTTCTAAAATCAGCTACAGCGTAACCCCCATCACTTTCATCAGCAGGACTTTCGAATACAGGCATCAAATGAATAAAATTTACACCAAGCTTTTTTAGGTAATCAATTTTAGTAGCAAAGTCAGAGAGTGTTCCAGCAAATTGATCTACGTACAAACTCATTCCTGTAATATGGTTACTTAGGAACCAAGCTCCTTGAAGTTCTTTTTCTATATCTTTTTTAATTAAATCATTGGGCCTGTCAAGATGGGCTTTAATGATGGTATTTATTAATTCTAAAAATTTTATTTCAGCATCTTCACGAGAGCCATATATTGATTGATATAATTCAAATAGTGCTGTAGTATTGGCAACAAGGCGAATAAAAAAGTGTTGGTCTTTGCCATCCATATTTATTTGGTTAGCGGTACAAGCAGCTATAATTGTTTGATGAAGTTTAAACTGGTTCACTCGAAAAAATTAGTTAATTAAAAATTGATGCACTTAAATGTTTAAATGCTTCCATAGCTCCAAGGTATTCACAAGTACGTGCACCAGCTTTATTTGCATTGGCAATCATTTTTTCCCAATCAGCATAGTTTAATTCGTTAATCTGATCCTTTGAATACTTACTCAACTGGAATAAAACAGCTCCCACAAAAGCGTCGCCTGCGCCTGTTGTATCAACAGGCGTAATGGGAATACTTTTAATGATATATTGCTTGCCATTTAATCCTACTAAAGTACCATCTTTTCCCAAAGTAATTGCAAATATACTTTTTGTTTTTTGCAATAATTGTTCAGTGGCACTTTCAAGCGTTTGGGTATTTGTAATGAGCATAGCTTCTTCATCACTTACTTTAAAAAAGTTGCAGTGCTTTAAAAAATGCCAGGATTGATCAATAAAAGTTTGGGTATTATTTTTAAAAAGCAGGTGACGATAATTAGGATCAAAGCTGATGAATATGTTGTGGTAAA
>JAYTXG010000113.1:0-8303 GCA_043743375.1 Sphingobacteriia bacterium | reverse complement strand
AGTTTAGCAAAACTCCAAACTATATATTAATTGAAAGTTAGCGTAAGGTTACGCTATTGTTAATTATAAATCGCCCAACAATGGTCGCATAATAATATCTTCTACAACTGCCATAGCAGATAGTTGTGATGCAGCAAATACCATTTTAGCTACATCATCTACTTCCATAATTCTGTTTGGGTCAATATCAAATCCATCCCAACTTGCACTGAGCGTAGCACCCGGACAAACAGCGGTAACTTTTATTCCCTTAGGTTTTAACTCTTCGCGCAAATTTTTACTAAAGCCCAATAATGCAAATTTACTGATACTATAACTCCCTCCATTTGCATAAGCGTTTAAAGAAGCGATAGAACAAATATTAAAAATATGGCCTTGGGATTTTGCAATCATTGATGGAAGCAATGCTCTTGTAAGATGATACGCACTGTATAAATTCGTTTCGATCGTTTGCTCTAAAACACCATCAGCTTCTTCATGAATACTTCCTGGGGTAAACTCTCCAGCATTATTCACCACTATATCTGGCGTTCCTTGTTGTAAACACCAATTAGCAAATTCAATCACTTCGGTTTTATTACTCATATTGCAAGGCATTCCTTTAATGGTAGCAGTAGGAAATTCAGTTTGCAAATTTGCAACGGTATCATACAGTTGCTTTTCTCCTCTACTACACAATAAAATAGTATTGGTTGATTTTGCAAATTGCGCAGCTATTGCTTTTCCTATTCCTTTTGAGGATCCTGTGATGATGACTAACATAATTTAAAATTAAAAATCTAGAATCATATTCTTGTACGAAGTAACAATTTATCATTGATATAATACAAATTGAAGATTGATTTGAGTACTTACCTTTGCAATATGAACTACCGTCACCTCTTTTTCGACCTCGATCATACTCTATGGGATTTTGAAACAAATTCAAAAGAAGCCATGTTGGATATTTTTAATAACAACCAATTAAATGAAATTGGCGTAACCAGTTTTGATCTTTTTTTTGAAAGGTATAGCCATCACAACCATTTACTTTGGGATAAATATTCGAAAGGAAAAATTAAGCAAGATGAATTAAGGTGGAAAAGAATGTGGCTTGCACTACTCGATTTTAAAATTGCCAATGAACCATTATCGCGAAAAATGGGGTTAGAATTTTTAGATGTTTTACCACTAAAAAATAGTTTGTTTCCATATACCCATGAAATATTGACTTATTTGCAACAGAAGGGATATAAAATGCATTTAATTACCAATGGATTTGAAAAAGTGCAATTTCATAAATTAAGTAAAAGTAATATTGATCGATATTTTATTGAAGTAATTACCTCGGAAGCTAGTAATAGTTTAAAACCCAATAAAGAAATTTTTGATTTTGCTTTACAAAAATCTGGAGCTGCAATTAAAGAAAGTATTATGATAGGTGATAATATAGAAGCAGATATTAAAGGAGCATTAAATGTAGGCATGGATTGTATTTTTGTAAATCATATCAATGCAGTTACTGAAGTAAAGCCAACCTACACTATTTATCATCTCAAAGAATTAGAAGCAATCTTGTAAATAAAAAACCCGTTCAGCATTTTATCAGAACGGGTTTTAAAAAAGTTAAAACTAAATTATGCTTTGGGTAAAGGCTTGGTAGTAATTTTTTTAGCTGTTTCTTTTTTGCAACAATCTTTCATGTCTTTACCACACTCTTTAGATTTAGCACATTTTTTACCATCACCACCTGCAAACGCTACTCCACTAAATAAAAAAGCTGCAGTAGCAAATAAAAATACTTTTTTCATATACCTGTTTTAATTGATTGAATAATTAAAAATACCCATTTTATTGAATGGATAAGCAATAATACTGTTAAATCGCTTAACTCATTGATTACCAAGTAGCTAAAACCGTAACACCACCCTTTACCAGTTCATTCAACCCCACATTTATGGTAGTTCCTACAGGTAATAATACATCTACCCTGCTTCCGAACTTAATAAATCCATACTCATCGCCTTGCTTTACCAACTGCCCAAATTTTGTATAATTACAAATACGCTTAGCCAATGCGCCCGCAATTTGTTTGTATAAAATTTCGCCATGGTTGTTTTTTACAACCATGCTCCAACGCTCATTTTCTGTTGACGATTTTGGATGCCAAGCCACTAAATACTTTCCTTTATGGTATTGATTGTATACAACTTCGCCATCTATTGGGTTTCGGTTAACATGCACATTAGCAGGGCTCATAAATATGCTTACCTGAATTCTTCTGTCTTTAAAATACTCCACATCAGTAATTTCTTCTATAACTACAACCTTACCGTCGGCGGGACAAATAATTTGTTCATCATTAATAGTATGAACCCTATTAGGAATTCTAAAAAAAGAAATAATGAATAAAAATAATCCCAACGTAATAACAAATAAAGCAATTGCTAAAAAAGGAAACCGACTACTTATAAAAGTAAATGAAATCATATTAAGCAATCCGAATAAAAAAGCGGACAACGCAATTGTTTTGTATCCCTCCCTATGTATAGTCATTGGTAAAATTTGAAAAGCAAATGTAAAGCTGAATTTGCAGAATGATTATAAAAAAAGCCTTAATACTATCCAAACTGCAGGAGCAGCTAACAATAAAGAATCAAAACGGTCTAAAAAGCCTCCATGACCGGGCATAATTGAACCACTATCTTTTACTCCTGCCATACGTTTTAATTTACTTTCTAATAAATCACCAAAAGTACCTGCAATGGCTGCAGAACCCGAGATGAGCAATAAAGTAATAATTGAAAAATGCCATATATAATAACCGCCAAAAGAAACAACAATAATTGCTAAAATTGCACCTCCAATAGTGCCTTCCCAGGTTTTTTTAGGCGATATTGGTGAAAGTGGGGTTTTGCCAATTAAAGATCCTACAAAATAAGCCATGGTATCGTTTACCCAAATAGATGCAATGACTACCATTGGTAAAACCCAATTAGGACCAGCAAAAAAAATAGTGCTTGTTTTATATAAGTCCCTGATTGCAGTAAAAGGTAAGTACATATATAGAATACCAAATGCTGCATATTTCAAACCGGGCATAGGTAATTTAGAAAAATTAGGATCAATCAAAGGAACCATTTTAGTTAACTCAAAAATGCATCCTACTTGAATAACTAAAAACAATAAATCAAAACTCCATTTGTTCCACATAATTCCACCCACCATAATCACAACAAAAATTATTGCCGTAATTGCTCGTGTGCGAAGTGTTGTAAGGTTAAGCGCCATAAATAATTTTATTTAAGATAATCCAATGACATAATCCCGTAATGCCGCCCTTCATCGGGCTCAGGGTTGACATTAGCTTAATTAAGTAAACTCTTTTGAACCAACTGATCAGCAGTTTCTTTTAAATGTGCGGGCACATACAACTCAATTTCGCCAAAATTTACATAGCTACTGTCTTGCTTATTAAGTTGTTGCACAGGCACTTGATTCTCTTCCAACATCCCTTGAATAATACTTGCTTCTGCAATACTGCGCGTAGCAAAAATTTTAGTCCACGAGTTCATAATTACGGGTTAACTGATTATTAGAAATTACTTTAGCCGATTCAATAGTAAATGATTTAAACAAAATTACTAAGCCTACAATAGCAACTACACCAAACCATATTGGCATCGATTCATCCATCGCTTTGTCTATTGGCTTACCCATTCTGGTTAAATAATACAATTGTGTAACAACAATAGCATTGTTTAAAAAGTGCATTATAATATTTAACCATAAATTTTTACCCTTAAAGTAAATTAATCCCAATACTATTCCTAAACCCACTCTTGGTAAAAATCCAAAATAAGAACCATGAATTGCGCTAAAAACAATTGAAGTAATGATTATACCTATCCAAGCATTTTTTGTCCATCCAACTAAAATGTTTTGCAATGCCCCTCTAAAAAATACTTCTTCAAAAATAGCAGGTGCCAATGCAATTACTAATAAGCTCAATATATAATCTCCTACATTATTCATTTTAGCCATAGAGAGCATTGCATTTTTATATAATTCTTCTAGTTCTCTCGCTTTTTTTATAAAAGATGCGGGCATAGGAATTTTTTCATTCAGTTCTGCCAAAGACCCACTTAAAAATAATGCTGCAACAGTAATTAATACAACTAGTCCTATTTGCTTAAAAGTTAATCGGGTATTAAAGCCCAAAGAATTAAAAGGCTTTGAGTTACTTATTTTGGCCACAATCCAAGCCGGCAAAAAAAAGGAAATTAATGTGGCAATTGTGTTGAGCACCCTAGCCAAATTGGCATTTTCTGGTTTCAATAACTCATTTCCAGCTTGTAGAAAAGGTTTATTTAACACTTCGGCAGCAATAAATCCCATTAAAAAACTACTTAAAAATAGGCTCACCCCCAATAATCCTATTAATAAGGCAAACTGGCTTCCAAATCCAACTAGAGGCTTCTGATTCATTGATTTAAATAATAAGATTGTAATTTCGCAAATTCTTTAAAGCATTCTACGTTATAAGTATAAATGGTATTCACTGCAATATGGTTAAAATTGATCAAATAGTACTGCCCCACTTTCCGCTTTTGTTAGCACCTATGGAAGACGTGAGCGATCCGCCTTTTAGGGCTGTGTGCAAAGATAATGGCGCAGACCTTATGTACACCGAATTCATCAGCAGTGAAGGATTAATTCGAGATGCCATCAAGAGCAGACAAAAACTAGACATTTTTGACTATGAGCGCCCTGTTGGAATACAAATTTTTGGAGGTGATGAAGAAGCACTTTCATTAAGTGCAAAAATTGTAGAAGCGGTAAACCCCGATTTATTGGATATTAATTTTGGTTGCCCCGTAAAAAAAGTGGCATTAAGAGGAGCTGGTGCAGGGGTATTGAAGGATATAGATTTAATGGTTCGCTTAACAGAAGCAGTTGTAAAAAGTACAAGGCTTCCGGTAACTGTAAAAACACGTTTGGGTTGGGATGATCAAACAAGAAATATAGAAGAGGTAGCGGAAAGATTACAAGATGTTGGGATTAAAGCATTAGCTATTCATGGAAGAACAAGGGCTCAAATGTATAAAGGCGAGGCCGATTGGTCGCTCATTGCCAAAGTAAAAAATAATCCCCGCATTCATATTCCCATATTTGGAAATGGAGATATTGATAGTCCGCAAAAAGCAGTAGAATATAAAAATAGGTATGGAGTTGATGGGATTATGATTGGCAGAGCTGCCATTGGTTACCCATGGATTTTTAGAGAGATTAAACATTTTGTTGCGACAGGTGAAATATTACCTTCTCCAACATTAACTGAACGTATTGAAGTGTGTAAAAAACATTTACGTAAATCAGTTGAATGGAAGGGGCCCAAAGTAGGAATCTTTGAAATGCGCCGCCATTACACCAATTACTTAAAAGGATTGCCAGGTATAAAAGAATACAGAGGTAGATTAGTAACATTAATGTTACCCGAAGAAATTGAATTTATATTAGATGAGGTAGCTGTTAAATACGAAGGATTCTCCATTGAACACACCCCAATTGAATTAATTAATTATCATGAGAATTGTCCAGTGTAATTAATATTTATTTGCAGATATATTGCAGTCTGCCGCTAAAATAATAGCCTTTGTATTCGGGGTTTTATTAACTAACACTATTTATTAATTTTTCTGATTCTTCAATTACTTTTTTACAGTAGATTTTTCTGAAAGTATTGGATTCGATAAAAATAAATTTCCGTGTATTGCCAACGCAACTCCTATTTATTGCTCAATTTCTGGTGGTACAAAAAGTGGTGTTATTTTTTTAAAAAAAGATTGAATAAAAGTAAGTCTTACCACAATTACCCACAGCACTAATTCAACAATTCATTTGTAAATAAGTGCTGGTCTTTAATTATTTTATACTCTAGTTGATTTTCGATTAACCAGTTAATAAACAGGCTGATTCTCTCTGGATACATAAAACCACAATTACGATCATTTCCAAAGTAAACTTTTGTTGCTTCAAATGCCTTGTCAATATCAATATTATTTATTTCATATTCTGTCAAATATTTTTTTAAGATATTGATCGCGTCATATTTATTTTCAGTTGAAAACAAATAACCTTTACGAGTTGCTTTAATAAAATTAGAATATGCTGATTGATAGATTATCAAATTAGTGTTTTTAGTAATGATAACGGGTGAATAGCTATAAGGAATGCCATAATCTTTTAGTGACCATTTATTTAATTCAATATTTTTACTTTGAGCTTCTACGCCTTCCCAATTATCGAATATCCAAGTTGCATCCGCTTGTCCGTTCATTAAAGTGTTCCATATTCCTAACTTTTCAGGATAAACTATCGTTATGTTGCCATTACCTCCATCATTTCTTACCAACTCCTTCACTATTTTATCTTCATATCTAGCTTTGTAGGATGCATAAATTTTCCCGTCCAATAATTTTGGACTATTGATGTTTTTTGATTTAAGGGATGCAATACTGCTAATATCTTCTTGTAAAATTGCAAAAACTGCAATCGCATCAACTTGATTATTTTTATTATTTAAACTAATGACTGTTTCGAAGGGAGCTATGATAAAATCGGCTAACCCCAACTCAAGTTTTTTACCAGGGGTTATTTCATAGTTATCTACTAACGGATTTACTATCTCTAGTTCAATTCCATTTTCCGAATAAAATCCAAGTTCTTTAGCTACAAAAACTCCTATGTGATTAATATTTGGAGTCCAGTCTAAAGCAATTTTTAAAGCGATCATTTTTTCTACAATTTAAAATTATGAATTAGGTTTTTGGGCTATACGAAATATGGTCTTTTTAGCACAATACCCATCATTGTTGTGGTATAATGTTCCAATAACCTTTTAAAGAGCTGGATACAAAAATAAAAGTAATTTTTTTACAAAAAATTTTAGAAACTGTTATTATGGTGAAAATGTTATAAGTATTTATCAGAATGCTGTAATAATTCCAATACTCATGATTCATACCTTAGTTTATTTAACTGTTCAAACAGATTTAAATAAAAAAGTAAACATGGAAAAAAGAGTATTGGGAATCTTTTTATCGCTAATCGGTATTATCGGATTAATTTATGCTGGTTTAGCTTTTATGGATGGCAACAGCAACACTCGAAATATAAAAATGATTATTGTTGCTGGTATTTTGGGAGGTGTCTTTTTTATTGCTGGCGTAAGCCTTGTAGGTAACACAAAAGACAAAGAAACCTAATTTTAAAGTTTATTGAAAGGATAAATCATCCAAGTGAAAATCTCCTGAGGAAATACAAATTTAAGTAAACTTCCCTTTGTAATTTTTTATAATGAATTTTTTTATTACCTGTTTATTTTTAAGGATTTCCCCAAGTTTAATTAAAATGTTAATATTTAGGTTAATTATGCTAAAACCATCTAACAGTAACTCTAGTATAAATTAAAGTAGAGACATAAATATATCCACACCTTATTTTTGCGTAAGCTCATACAATCCCTCATCAATACTTTAATAATCTATTTTGGATAAATAATAAAGCTATCATGAATTTCACGCTTTGGATTTCCCCCTAAATGGTATAAAGACTTGTTAAGTAAAAACAAATCATTCGCCTTTAGGGGTAGAATATGTTCATCAGGTTGGAATGTTGTTCCTGTGGGATAATCTTTACCAGCAGTATTAGTCATTTCGATATGATTGCCCAAAATATAATTAACCTGATGATTACTTACAAAGTTGCATAAACGTTGGATGCTTAATTTAAACTGTTTCCAATCATCAATATATAACCTTCCAGGATAAAAACTGTCTCCTGTCAATAGTATTTTTGTTTTATAATCATAAACCGCAACTGAAGCAATCTGGTGGCCAGGGATAGGAATAAATTCCATAACTCTTCCTCCTAAATCTAATTTACTATTCTCTAAAGGCCAGTTCTGGAATTTGAAAAAGGTTTTCACTTCGTCAATTTTTAAACCTACAACCGTTGTTCTCGGTTTGTTTATAAATTGAATGTCTGCCGCTTTATGATCTTTATGAGAATGTGTATGTGCTACAATTAATTCTAAATGGCCATTGATTTCTTTTTCCCAACCTTCAATTAGTTTTATAACTGTTTCATATAAGGGAAACTGTATTTCATTTTCAGTAGCGCCTGTATCCATTAATAAAGCTTTATTGCTCCCCAGAAAAAGATATATGAAAGGTGCTTCATAATTAACACATTTGTTTTGTCTCAAAATCCAAGTACTTCGATTTAGTTGAACAACTTGGATCATAGGATCTGTATTGTTT
>JAYTXG010000112.1:0-2259 GCA_043743375.1 Sphingobacteriia bacterium | reverse complement strand
CCTGTTGTTTTCTAACTGATTTTCTTATTGCTTGATGGGTAATTTCAATAGTGCCATCCAATGACCATTTTCTAAAATACAAATACACCGTTTGCCAAGATGGATAATGTTCTAGAAGCAATCGCCACTGACAACCCGTTTTGGTTACATAGCATATCGCTTCCCAGATATTTCTTAATTCCCATTTGGGTTTTCTTTGTCATCAACTCTTTAACGACTCACTTCATTTTAGTATCAACACCTCACCAATAACCCTTTCTAAATAATTAACTCAAACAGCTTCTTAGGTATAGTATAATTGTAGTTTAGTTAAATACAATGATGCATTTAGTGCCTTTGTTTATAGAACTTTCTACCATAATAGATGCATTGTGAGATTGTAAGATATTAAGTGTAGATACCATACCCAAACCCATACCATTGCGTTTTGTGGTGTAATAGGGTTCAAATAATCTTTTCCTATTATCTTCACTCATCCCGCTACCATTATCGGTAATAATAAGTGTTATTTTATTTAATATATTTCTATTAGTTTCTAAAACTATTATACCTCGTTTATTTTCAATTGCTTCTATTGAATTATTAACTAAATTTAATAATGCCAGTGTTATTTTATTTTTATCAACTAACACAAAGTCGTTAAGTGCAACATTATCAAACAATAATTCTATGTTTTTTAGTGCAGCTTTATCTTTTGTAATAGTAACTACTTCGTTAATAATTTCGTGTAGGGCTACTTCTTTTTTTACAATAGATGATTCTCTTAACGATTGTAACAACTCAGTTATTAAAGAATTGATACGAAATGAATTGCGATGGATAATCTCTAAAAACATCTTCTCGTCCTCGTTTTCAGGTTTTTCTAGTTGCAATTGCTCTACCGCTAAGTTTATATTATTTAAAGGGTTGCGTACTTCGTGCGCCAAAGTTCTCATAAACCGTCCAGCTGCAGCTAGTTTTTCTATTTGTACAGCGTTATTCTCAATGCGTTTGCGCTCGGTAATATCATGAATCATACCTTGCAGATAAGCTTGCTTAAAGTCATCTGTTTCTAAACTAATGGATAGCAAACAGTCTTTAGTAACGCCATCGTTTGTTAGTATAGCTACATCCATGTCTTTAATTTCGTGCTGCATTGTTAGTTCTTCAAAAAACATTGCAACAATATCTGTGTCACCTACAAAGTCAAAAATATTTTTTTGTAATAATTGGTTTTCGGGTAGCTGCAGTAAGTTGGTACCGGCTTTATTTATTTGTTTAATATTTCCTACAGCGTCTGCAATAAAAATAGTATCGGTACTATTCTCAAAAATGCTCCTAAATCGTCGTTCCTTTTCCCTAATAAGTTTAATATTACTATTTCTTTCAATAGCGTATCTAATGCTACGTTCTAGTTTTTCGGTACTTAATTCGCTTTTTATTAAATAGTCAATGGCACCTGCCTTCATAGCACCCATATCAATTTCTGAATTGCCCTTGCCAGTAAGCAATATCATTGGCTCTTGGCAGCCTGCTTTTATGGCTTTGTTTATTAGGTCTAAGCCTGTTTTTATACTTAATCTATAATCAATTAAATATATGGCATATTCTCTTTGGCTAATTTTAGTAAAGCCATCATTGTAGTTATGGCACCAATCTATTGTTAAATTATAAGTTGTAAAGCCTTTTAAATAATCGCAAATGATAAAAAAATCATCTTCATCATCATCAATAACTAAAATTTTAAGTTCATCATTCTTTTTCATACAACTATTTTTGCCTACAAACTATTTATTGAGGTAGTATGATAATAAAAGTAGCGCCAACTTTTAAATCGCCTAAAGCATACATGTGCCCTTGATGATTTTCAACAATTTTTTTACATATAGACAATCCAATACCAGATCCAGGATAATCTGCTTTGCCATGTAAGCGTTGAAAAATGATAAATATTTTTTCGGTATACTCTGCTTCAAACCCAATACCATTATCTGCAAAACTTAGTTTTAAATATTGCTTGTTAAGTGCTAGCCCATGTCCTATACATTCATCTGTACTTAATTGTGTGCTAGTAATATTAATTACACATGGCAAATGTTTTTGTCTAAATTTTATAGCATTTGTAATAAGATTTATGAAAAGCTGTTTTAACTGCAAGTTCATGCCTAAAACTGTGGGCAATTGCGTAGATGTAATAGTGATGCCCGTTTCTTCAATTATTAAATCTAACTCGTTAGTAACTGTTTTTAAAACAATATTTAGGTCTACTTTTTCAAAATC
>JAYTXG010000111.1:0-2958 GCA_043743375.1 Sphingobacteriia bacterium | reverse complement strand
ACTGTTTAACCTGTCAAAAGCATTAATATCTTTTTCCCATCTTAATACCCCTTCTTCATTATTCCCTTTAACTATTTTTAGTTGAGTGTACAACCAATCACTCATTGATTTAATACAGCTATCTTGTTTATTTTTATTATTATCTAAAGTATGTCCAGCTCCAAAAAAAGGTCGATACCCTGTTGCAACACCCACTGATAAACATCTTTCGTATAAAATTAATGAACCGTATTTCATTCCATGATAATCAAATGAACTATCATAAGGCACTGTTTTATCAGCTGTTCCTGTTGCGTTAAACAATGGCGCATCTCCACTGTTGATCCATTTATAATTGATTAAGCAACCCCATTGATTTAATACTCCGTGTACCTTAGAAGAATATCCCTCATTACCACTACTACCTTCTAAGGCACCCCATTTTTTTTGATCAATTTCTGTAGGAACTTCATTTTCATCCAAATATGCCATTGCTAAACAAATTTTGGAACCAGCAGAAGTACCAGTAATAAAAATTTGTGAAGTATCTATCCCAAACTGAGCAGCATTTTTTCTGAAATAACGAACAGCAGCTTTACCATCTTGCTGGCCACGATACAATGCTTCTGCATAATCTTTATTGGTATTTTCGGCACCCACTCCTAACCTGTAATCTATAGTTGCAGTAACATATCCTTTTTTAGTAAAACTATTGCAAATGGATGCGCTATATGAACCAGTTTTAGAATTGTTTTTAAACCCACCTCCATGAATAAATATGATTAATGGTCTGAACTTAACTGTATCTTCTTTGGGTGGAAGAAAAACATCCAACAATAATTTTTCGATGTTACCTTTTAAATTGACTGCTGCTCCATATTCAACATTTTTTACTGAATCAATTTGCCGAAATAATTCAGACTTGTATCTTTTCTGTGCATCAAGCTGAACTATTATTAAAAACAGAATAACAAAAACAATTGGTTTTCTCATATTTACAAAAATAATTTTTTTACTTCTCCTTTTAATACTTTGCCCATTGCATTTCTAGGCAATTCATTTACTTGAATATACTTTCGAGGTGTTTTATAAGATGCTATTTGCGATCTTAACCATAAATTAAGTTGCTGTGCATCTAGCACTTGTTCATTTGAAACTACAGCAGCAACAATTAATTCTCCCCACTCTTCATCTGCAATGCCAATTACAGCACAATCAACAATAGAATCATTATTTCGAAGTACTTCTTCAATTTCCAAAGCAGAAATTTTATATCCTCCCGACTTAATGATATCAACAGAATTTCTACCCATTATTCGGTAATACCCGTTTTCAATTACAGCAACATCTCCTGTTTTAAACCACCCATCAGCAGTAAATGATTCTTCCGTAACTTTCACATTTTTCCAATACTCTTTAAAGACTGTATTGCCTTTAATTAATATTTCTCCAGGTTCATCTTGTAATGATGGTTGATATTGTTCGTTGGCCAACATTACTTCAACACCTGGCAAAGGCAATCCTACAAAACCTGCTTTTCTTTCTCCTTCGTATGGATTACTTAAACCCATACCTATTTCCGTCATCCCATATCTTTCCAATAATCTTTGTCCACTTATTACCGCCCATTTTTCCATTACAGATACTGGTAAAGCAGCAGAACCGCAAACCATCAATCTGAATTGTTTCATTGCAGTGGATAATTCTTTCTGATCATCAATAGATAGTCGATCAAAATAAGCAATTAGTTTATGGTATATTGTTGGAACAGCCATGAGCAAATTAATCGACCCACTTTTAAGATTTCGAAAAATTTCTTCCTCAGAAAAAACAGGTAAAAAAGTACATATAGCACCACTCCACAATGCACAACCAATCACATTAATTATACCATGAACATGGTGTAATGGTAAAATACAAATAATGTGATCTTCAGCTGACCATTCCCAAGCTGTAACCAATGAACTGATTTGTGCTTTTATATTTGCGTGCGTTGTTACCACACCTTTTGGCTTATTGGTGGTCCCGCTTGTGTACAAAATCATAGCTCTTCGTGAGTCTTCTATTGAAGGAAGCTCCCTAAAATTATTTTCGATATAATTTTCAATAATTATAATTCGAATTGAATGCTCATTTGAATATGATTCAAATATTTTTGCATAAGCTTCATTGAGTATAATGATTTCAGCACCAGCATCTTCCAAAACGTGTTGCAAAGTAGGAAATGGATGTGATAAACACAATGGAACTGCAATAGCACCAGCTTGCCAAATTGCCCATTGAACTTTTACATAATTAAATCCAGGATCAATCATGAATGCAACCCTAGCTTCTGCTAAATCGGCCTTGTTCAACATTAAATGAATAGCCAATACTGCCGATTGATCTTTTAATTCACCATAGGTATAAGACTGATTATTACTAATGATTGCCGTACTTGATAAAAAATTATCCGCCCTATTTATTAATTCAATCATGTATTAGAATTGTTCACTATAAATTAAAATATTTTTTTGCATTTAGGTAACAAATATCTTGTACCATTTGCCCTACCCATTTATCATCATTTGGTAGTCTACCTTTTGCAATTTCAGTCCCCAAAAAATTACACAATATCCTTCGGAAATATTCATGCCTTGGAAATGATAAAAAACTTCTCGAATCGGTGAGCATTCCTATAAATCTGCTCAACAAACCCATATTACCAACCGATTTCAAGTGTTGAATCATCCCATCCATTTGATCATTAAACCACCATGCCGCACCTAATTGTATTTTTCCAGGATAGCTGCCATCATTAAAGTTTCCAACCATTGTTGCCAATGCATCATTGTCATTCGGGTTAATGCTGTACAAGATAGTTTTAGTTAATTTATTTTGTTGATCTAATCGATCTAAAAAAATGGCAATTGATTGCAAGTCAACCGAATTACCCATAGAATCCCAACCAGTATCTGCACCAAGCAATTTAAACATACG
>JAYTXG010000110.1:0-4279 GCA_043743375.1 Sphingobacteriia bacterium | reverse complement strand
GGGATCTGTATAAAGTAACATCATTTTATCACATGATTCTATTGCTTTCAAACAAGTTGCTAAAAATTCATCTACTGCAGGTGTGCGCTGCCCTGTTGTAGTTACTTTAAAGTCTGGCCTTTTTTTAATTTCATTGAATTTAGTAATATAATAGGAGAGTTTAAAAAATTCATTAATGAAAATGCTCTTTTTAAATTTTTCTTTATCAACTACCTCATAAACAGAATCTAAATAATTCAATTGAACAATAATACTTGCAGTATCTAAACTATACAACATTGCTGCACGTTTAAATAAAGTGTATGGTTGAGGCTTATCTGGAAAATTGGCCATGTATCCTTTAGAAAGATTTAAAGTTTGTACATATTCTTTGGCATTAATAGCAGCATTGGTAATAGCATAATAATCAAATTCCGATAATTTACCCCCATTCAAATCAGCAGCCTTATTTAACCAATACAATTGCTCTTTATATGCTTTTGATTTGCCAAAAACTGTTGCTGCCTGAGTCATTAATGCAATCTTGTTTGCTTTAGCTGTGTCTAATTCCACTGCTTTTTCTACATAGCTAGAGGCCAATGCTTCATTACCTGGAAATTTCGTGGCTATTTTAATAGCCAATTCATAGTCAGTTGCCTGTATATCTGTTGTAGGTGCGGTTTTCAAGAAATCATCAATGTACTTTTGCGAAGCAATTGAATCGCCTTTTCTATCGTAGTTGTAAGCATAAACTACACCTAATCGAGGTAGTTTATTTAATCCAACTGCTGCTTCAATCTCTTTTGCTTTTGCTAAAGATTCATCGTAACTACCAGCACGGAATAAATAATCTGCTTGGAATAAATCATTAAGTGGATCTTTATCGGCATAAGTTAAAAACTTTTCTAAGTAATCTTTTGCTTTAATAACATCTCTGTTTGAATAGTAATTATAATAAGCAAGATATACAGGGGGAAAAGTAGGATCTGCGGCAATAGCATTATTAAAGTACTGTTCAAACTGATCTTTGTTATTCTGACTCAAGTATATTTTGCCAATCCTAAACATAGCTAAAGCACTTTTGGGATCTCGAATAATGGCTTCATTGTATGCTTTAACCGCTTCACCCCCATTTTCACCGCCAGTTTTTTGGAAATTAATTCCCATATTAATAAAAATATCGGGACTTAATAAATCAATTGCGCTTGCTTGTTTAAGTTTATCAATTGCATAAATAGGGTCTCCCATTTTTAATCCACCATCCGCATTTGCTCTTCCGATTGCACTTAATATACCAGCATTAGGTTTGCCTTTATTTTTACCTTTTGTTTCTGTAGAAGCAGTAATGGCTTGTTCAAATTTTTGCTTTGCGGAATTCAGGTCACCGCCTTCCCATAATTCTATATGACCCATACCAACCAATAGCCATGGATCACTACCAATTTCCTGCAATCCTTTCTGATAAAGGGCTTTAGCAGTAGCTATTTCTTCTTTTGTTGGCACATTTGTTCCATTACCTGCTAACATTCCTTGCCCAAGCCAATAAATAGCTTGTGGATCTTTAGGATTTGCATTGTACAGTTTTTGCAATTGCTCTCTTGCAGATTTCTGTTTTTCATAATTGAGCATCTTAATGCCTTCCAACAATTGAGCTGATAAGAAATGTACTGCAAACAAAGCTGCAAACATTAAAGCAACATTCTTCTTCATGTTTCCTTTTTTATAGTTTTTAATATGCCTATTTTATACTTCCTAACCTTTTTTGAAAAGCCATTTTAGCTGGTGCTAAAAAAGATCTTCTGAAAATTAACTGTCCTCGTTCCATGCTCATGAAATTCATAAATCCTGTTCCTAAACCAGCTGAGTTCTCTTTTAATATATAATACAATGGACGTGCCAAAGGATACTCACCTCTTGTAATAGTTGCCTGTGATGGCTTGGCAAATACATTTTTCTCCAAACAGGCAGTACATTCTATTCTTGATAACCTGATTTTTTGCAAATAAGCAACTTGTTTTGGATCATAGGAATCACCTATCCAACTTATTCCTACAAAGCCTATTACATCTTTTCTTTTTGCAACTATATCAATGACCTCTTGACTGTTATTTGCAGCAACAACATTTTTCCCAAATTCACCTTTCTTTAACACACTGTCTTTTAAATAACGAACTGTGCTAGTAGCAGATTTCCCGTCCATTATTGCTGTAATCATTTGTTTTCCACTCAATATTTCTTGTATGTCTTTAAAACTAAAAATACTGTCATTTGCATTTTTATTTACAATAACTGCTATTGCATCATAAGCCAACACCCCATATTGAGGTTTGTAAGATAATACGCTTTTGTAAAACTCAGCTTCTTTTTCAGTTAAACCTTTTGCAACAATTATCATTCTGGTACTGTCGCTTTGCAAATCCCTAAAACAATTCGCCTCAGATTTATAGCTAATAATAATTTTTGTTTGTGGAAAAGAGGCTTCATGCACCCTTTGTTGTTCTACAATTGCGGGTTTAAAGCTTTCATCCACACTAATACGAATCGTTCCTTTTGTTGGCGTATCTCTTTCATCTAATGTTTTTTTATTGCTGCCACATGAAAAAAGGAACAATGCGCAAACCAATAATTTAACATTACCTGTGTAATTAATCATATTTTCTCCGGTTGCTTTATACCCCTATACAATCTAAATCCACCATATAATAAACAAATACTTCCGAAAAAATAACGAAATCCAGTGTCTTCGGCTATTACTAAATTTAGTTTCAGTTTTTCTAAAAAAAACATGGCAATACCCATTGATAAAAACAAAACAGCCATGGAAATATCATACACTCTTCTGAAGTTGTTATACCCTCTCTGACTATTATCTCTAGTATTATTCTCCATTATCTTTAGTTGGGATTGGCAATTTAGGAAATATTTCTTCTTTGATGCAAGCTTTTTAAAATTCCATAATGTGAAAGGATAAAACTAATAACTGTTAGCTAGGAAACTATTGTACAAACATTCAATACTTTTGCTTTAATGAGCAAACCATCTATACCACAAGGAACAAGAGATTTTAATGCCGTAATTGTACAGAAACGCAATTATATTTTCAATATCATCCGCACTGTTTTTGAACTCTATGGATTTCAACCATTAGAAACTCCTGCTATGGAAAATCTCGAAACCTTAATGGGAAAATATGGGGAAGAAGGCGATAAACTAATTTTCAAAATATTGAATAATGGTTTAGATAATCCTTCAAAAAGAGACCAAGCTGTTCTTGATTTCGATAAAATTTTGGAAGGAAAAAATAATAAAGGAATTACCGAAAGAGCACTGCGATATGATCTTACGATTCCTTTTGCAAGATATGTAGCCATGAATTATGGACAGTTAACAATGCCTTTTAAACGCTACCAAATTCAACCCGTTTGGAGGGCAGACCGACCACAAAAAGGCAGGTACAGGGAGTTTTACCAATGTGATGCAGATGTTGTAGGTAGCAATAGTTTATTAAATGAAGTTGAGTTAACCTCTATTTATACAACTGTTTTTGAACGATTAAAATTACCAATTCAAATAAGTATTAACAGTAGAAAAATATTAGCCGCTTTGGCTGAAATAGCTGGTGGTATTGAGCAAATGACGAATATTACCGTTGCAATTGATAAGCTCGATAAAATTGGTTTAGAAAAAGTTAAAGAAGAATTATTGAACAAAGAATTATCAACTGAGCAAATAAATATTATTGAAAAATATTTATTAATTGATGGGATAAACGAAGAGAAATTAGTTCAGTTAAGCAATTTGTTGGGTGATAATAAACTTGGAGAACAAGGTATCATTGAATTAAATTATATATTAAATTATGCTAAACTCATATCTCCTAATTCATCACTCATAATTGATTTAACTCTTGCAAGAGGTTTAAATTATTATACAGGTATTATTTTTGAAGTTAAAGCCATTGGCGCCCAAATGGGAAGTATTGGAGGCGGTGGACGGTACGATGATTTAACTGGATTATTTGGAGTACCAAATGTACCTGGAGTGGGCATTAGCTTTGGCGTTGACAGAATTTATGATGTAATGGAAGAACTAGAATTATTTCCGGATGAAGCTCAAAAAGGAACAAAAGTTTTGTTCTTTAATTTAGGAGAGACAGAAAGTAAAACTGCATTTGTTTTAATGCAACAATTGAGAGAGCGAGGTATTGCTTCAGAATTATTTCACGAAAATGCAAAGTTCGAAAAGCAATTTAAATATGCTGAAAAGAAAAATATTCCTTTTATAATTATTATTGGAACAA
>JAYTXG010000109.1:0-2699 GCA_043743375.1 Sphingobacteriia bacterium | reverse complement strand
TTAAAACTATAGGCAGCGCTATGGTTATTGCCAGCGTAAGTGCATTATTCAACTCCTGGTTTGGTGGCTTTGCCGGAACTGTTATTGTTGACCCCTCCTCAACTTTTGGGTAAAAGTGAAAGACCAAAAAATTAGAGGTACGTTTGCTGCTGCCATTTGCATAACTAACAAAAATTCTTTTTTTCCAGGGTTTTACTCCAAAGCCTCCTGCTTTATCAAGATAATAAGACAGATTTGTATGTTCCGGATCAAAAGTAATTTTTAAAGGCGATTGTACGCTGCCTTGAACCGTAATAAAAGGGTTAATTTCAGGAACATACACAATATCATTTTCCTGTAAAATAATGTCGTGGTCAGTACTAGGGTATTTTAATGCATTATACAAATCAATACTAACCGGTACATCAAGGTTCAATACACTACTATCTTTAATAATATTTCCGAGTGAATCTAGTTTTGGTTTAGATACAATCTTCTCTCTAAAAAAATCTACTTTTTTTCTAAACAAAACAGCCCCCGCCAGGTTGGCATTTGGCATAGTGCCTCCTGCTCTTTGAATATAAGATGACAGTCTTTCATATCTATCCAATCGCGGATAAAGCCCTGCATATTTTACCAATCCTAATATTTGCACATTTTGTTGCAAATCAAATGACGAATTTTTTCTTACAAAAACCTGGTCAAACGGTTTTAAAACTATTGTTGCTGCAACAGAATCCAATACAAAATCAGGTTTAATAGAATAGGATTTTACGATGTTACGTGTTGGCTTTAAACCTTGTTTTGCGGAATCAATATCAACAATGCTGGAAATCTCCAGCCTGCCATATTCGGCAGATTGTTTTATGCCGCCTGACAAGTATAGTAGATCCTGTAAAGTCATGCCACCGTATTTTCTTACCCTGCCTTCCTTGCGCACTTCTCCAAAAATTTCCACATATTGTTGATCCCCAAATTCATTATTTGAAAATAATTGTACTATATCATTCGGCATTAAAAGTACATTGCTGCTGCTATTGGCATTATCGCTTTGGATATCGGTAAGATCTACTTCCAGCTTATCAGATTTTATATTTGTAGAGTCGCCTGCACCACGAAATATATATGCTCTTGCCAGGTAAGTATTTTTTGTGATACCACCAGCCCTGTTAATTACATCAAACAGGCGATCGCCTTTTCTTAATTCATAAAAGCCTGGGTACTTTACAGGCCCCTTCAATTCCAGTTTATTAACTAACCCAGTTTTAATGAGGTCTGCTTTAATAATATCCCCGTCTAATAATGGATAATCCAAACCTTGCAATTTAATTATTGCTGTGGCATTTACATCATGTATAACCTGGTCTTCATTTTCAGATCTTATAACTTTTATACCCGAAGTAAATGCTTCAGGAGTAAAGCCGCCTGAAAATGTTATGAGCGCTTTAATCCCTTCATCTTTTTTTAACTGGTAATACATAGGACGCTTAAACTGCCCTGTTGCAAATACCTTTTTAACTTCGTTATTCACAAATACAAAATCGTTATTTTGCAAATAAATACGGCTTCCCATTTCTCCTGTAGAAAGGTATTTATATATATCAATTGTTTCAATTACCTTACCGTTGCGCTTTACCTGTATTTCTCTTAAATTACCAAAGTCAGTTATACCACCTGCAAGGCCAATTACATTATAGGCATTAGAAAAAGCAGAAACAGTTACCGGGCCGGGGTTTTCAACTTCACCCCCAACATTTACACTAATGGTTCTAGGCTGACCAAGGGTTATTTGAATATTGGTACCAGATGGTACTACACTCTTAAACCTTGTATAAATTAACGAACGGGCCATTTCAAAAGTTAATCCCTGTACCGTGATTTTTCCTAAGCTATTTGGGAAAATAGCTCCATCCCTTGCTACAATATAATCTTCCTGGTATTCACCGCCACCCCATAATGCCACTACTATATGATCACCAACCCCTATCGGATAATCCAAAGGAGGCGTAGATAATTCCGAAATATCATAAATCGATGAATTTTGAAACACATTGTTACCATAAGTGTCGTTTATATTATAGTATCCTTTCTTAATATTATCATTTTGAGTACTGTCTTTAATAAGGGTTTTATTTTGCAATTGTCTTGCTGTTGCTGCATTTTCCTTAGTTCTGTCACTGCCGGCTTTACTTTGATTATTATCTCTAAAATAACTCTCAAATCCCGTCTTGGTCATTTGAGTGGGATCTATACCTGGCGCTAATTGTTGTACTTGTTGTATGTCTTGAGTAGATAGTTTTTGGCTGTAAGCTGATAAAGAAAGAAAGGTTGTAAATAACAGAATTACACAGTTTTTTGCAATAAACTTAAAAATACCTTGCATTTGTTGGGGGGTTAATAATTTGAAACTAAGCAAATATAATAATTTATTTGAGCGGATGATCTAATGCAAGATTAAACTCATCCCATATCTCAGACACAATTTCAGCAGCAGGCTGGATGGTTTTAATAATAGCGCTTACCTGTCCTATTTCAAGCTCGCCATTCTCCAGGTCGCCATCAAACATCCCTTTTTTAGCCCTGCCTTTTCCTAATAAATTCTGTAATGCTTCTACAGAAACGCAATTCTGTTGAGCTTGTTGCACTTGGTCATAGAATTTGTTTTTCATTAATCTAACCGGTGTAAGTTGCTTTAACGAAAGTTGCGTATAGCCTTCATC
>JAYTXG010000108.1:0-4670 GCA_043743375.1 Sphingobacteriia bacterium | reverse complement strand
AAATTTGTTAATAGTACCGCTGTAATAAACGAAACTATTAAATCGAGGTATGCCCGATTAATAGTTAATTATCCCGATAAGTTTGGTCGTATGCTAGGATTATGTTTTTTAGTAACTAAAGGTATATCCTCCCTTCAATTTGATGAGGTTGTATATAGTGAAATTAATAAAATTGCTAAGTATAAAGTCAAGAACGTAATTAATGTAGAAAATCCAAGCATATATAATGAAATAAATAAATATACAAAAAATGAATTAAAAAATTTTTATAAAATTAGTTCAGATAACAGTCGGCATTCAACAGATAGTTCTTTGGTATTACAGTATAAATACTATAAAATACTTGCACTTAAACAAATTGAATTTATTAAATTAAATACTAAAAATTATTTCTATTTTGAGAAATTTATAAACGAAATCGTGCCATCACTGATTGACAATTATTTGCTTGAATTGTACGAAATATTTAATACAATTTTTCCTGATAGCTTTAAAGAAAGTTATGAAGGAGAATGTGTAAAAACGCTATTAGAAGGAAATTTATTTGTGAAAGTTGGCATGCAAAGTCCACCATTTAATGTAAAAGATTATTTAGGCAAAGAGGTTAGTTCTGAAACTTTTAAAGGGCAATATTATTTACTAAGCTTTTGGGCTACTTGGTGTAGCCCTTGTGTAAAAGAAATACCTCAACTAATAAATATTAGAAATACTTATGATGAAAGTAAGCTACATATAATTTCAATCTCGTGTGATACCGATTCAGCAAAATTTATTAGTGGGATAGCAAATTATAAAATGAATTGGGTACATGTATTTAATAGCAATTCAATGAAATATCTTTTTGGCCAAAAACCAATACCTTCATTATATCTTATAGATAAAAATGGTAAAATTGTGTTTAGTAGTTGGGAAAAGCCATTGAAAGAATTGGATGCAATTCTCAAAAACGAATTAAGTAATTAAATTTGTCATTAATGAAATATCACAGGCTAGAAAATATTTTAGGACAAGGTCTAGTCACACTATTAAAAAAATTAGAAATACTAATAATTTTCTGTTTTCTTTGAATATACAAGTTGTTTAAGCACAATATTTCTGGTAATGAATTTATTGTGGATAGAAACTCATTTGCCGACTACAATTTCTCTCCGTTCCAAGAATGATTTTGATCAATAAAGATTTCACTATCGAGCAATTATATGCTCTTGGGCCTGGAGAAAAAAGGTTAACTAAAATATTTAATGAAATGATTCAAAAATAAGTTTATTCAATAGAATTTATGTTTCGCTAATACAAAAATCCGAATAACCATAAAGGAATTTTTGTGCCTACACCTATTTCTATTTCATCTGCTGCTACAATATATTTGTCGGTAGAGTTTACTTGTTCTGTTGTTTTATTTTTTCCACCTACTTCTATATGATAACCTTCAGTAAAAAAATCACCTTCTTTTGGTGCAGTTACTTGTAATCCGCCATTTTGGAGTTGATTAAAAATAAATGTTTCTCTTAAATTACCTATATCTGGCAAACTGCTCAAGGCAAAAGAAAGATTGGTATTTTCTAAATATATTTTATCTGGTTTCCGTAAAATTGAAATTCCTTTTCCTGCTACTTGTAACGTGTTGATGAGCTTTGCTTGTGTAAGTTGGGTTAAGTAAATATATAAACTGTCTCTACTAATATCTAGTTTTTGTGCAAGCGCACTAATATTTGGCTTAAAAGGCACTGACTCAGCTATTACCGCAAGTAGCCGCTTTACCTTGAATGCTGTGCCTGGTCCATAAGAGGTAATAAATGATAAATCAGTTTCAACAACTGCATTAATAATTTGATTAAGCTTTAATGGATATTCTTTTTCGCCTTCTGCTGTAATAGGTAAATAACCGTATTGGAGGTATTTTTTAAAAAGAGGTAGTGGATGAAATGATTCTAGTACAGTAGTTGCAATTGGACGATGCTTTTTAACTAATTCACTGAATTGTATTTCTTTAAATTCTTGTTTCGTTGTAAAGTAAATAAATTCTCTAAAGGATAACCCTGCTAATGAATAATGAATTACTCTTCTGCTTAAATCTGCCTCGCCTCTATAAATATCTAAAGCACTTGATGCAGAAAAAATAACTTTCATTGTAGGAAATCCATCATAAATATTTTTTAATTCTCTCGACCATCCTCCATATTTATGTACTTCATCTATAATTAATAGCCTGCCTCCCATTTTAAACCAATCGTCTGCTGTTTCTAATAAAGTATGATTGTAAAACCAAGTATGGTCTGCAGTAATATACAGCGCATCATCTGGCTGCTTTAAATCGAACTTTAAATATTGTAATAATAGGGTGGTTTTGCCTGAACCTCTTGGCCCTTTTATGGCAATCATTCGCTGGTTCCAGTTGATTTTTGTATGTAAATACCTTCTGAAGTTATTATTGATTCCCTTCAATAATCCAACCTGAAAATTCAATAAAGATTCCATAGTTGACTTTTATAAAAGACAAATATATCTAAAAATGTCGAATATATAATACAATTAATTGTATAAGTTGTCGAATATAATTGACAAAAATTAAAATCTATTCTTTCTTCCCAGCCCCAAAACTATATCCCAAGCTAAATAATCGCATGCATAATATGATTGAATATTTTATAACATACCACCTGTTTTAAAGAAACTGTATTTTTGTAAAAAAGATATATGCCAGTTATATCAATGTTCTATGGATTAATCGTTGCAATGTATTACTTAGATACCAAGCAACATAAACTACCGCATATTCATGTGAAATATAGTGGACAAGAAGCTGTTTATGAAATCCCTAATGGAAATTTATTAGAAGGAAGCTTACCCTTAAATAAGGAAAAATTAATTAAAGCATGGATTGAAATTCATCAAGAAGATTTGATGACAAATTGGGAGCTTGCAGTTACAGGTAATAAAGTATTTACAATTGATCCATTAAAATAATCATTTATGAATCCTAGGGTATTAACCGTTGAGTACAAAGAGAATTATACATTACTACTAAAATTTACTAATAATGAGTTAAAGCAGTTTGATCTAAAAGCATACTTGCATTATCCTGTATATGAGGAATTAAAAGATGAAAAATTTTGTAAAAAAGTAACTGCTGTGGATGGTATTGTGCAATGGAATAATACAATAGATTTGGATCCTGATTTGATTTATTTACAGAGCGATGCAGTTCCGCTTAAATAAAAATGTAACTAATATTATCATAGTTTCTTCCCAGCCCCAAAACTATAGCCTAAACTCAAAATAAGTTGATAAGATAAGAACGCTTCTTTTGCTGTGCCCTCATAAACTTTTAATCCACTGTACCGAGCATAGTCGAGCTTATTCGAAAATTCTAGAAATACATGCTTATAAAAAGTAGCTTTTAGCGCTCCCTCCGTGCCAACATTCCATCCTCCTAATTGAAATCCATCTTGATTGGCTTTTCCAAAAAATGTATTTTCTACATGGGGTATAACAGGGCCAATACCTGCTTTGCCTAAAAAATCGAGTTTAAAATTTTTGGTCTTGCTTTCATGCCAAGTCCATCTTTTAACAATATTAAACAGCAAAAAATTAGCACCATTGTTTAAGTAATAATTAAACCCATTCGACTTAGCAAATAAAATTGATGTGTCTACATTTCTACCACCTAAGGTACCTACTAAGTTTACGGTTTGTCCGTCTGTAAGAATATGCTTTGTATGATCGAAATTAATTTCAAAAGCTAGTCCCTTTTTTTTGTTGAAGAAATATCCTATCCTGTAATTGTATTGTGGAATGCTTAGCGGTATATTGAATATCCCTTCATCCCAACCTACACGATCGTGTGATGTTACATTATTCAAAGTATAATTATTGCGTAATAAAGGCTGATCTACCCTTACATTAGAATTGGTGTACCATTCTTTATTATACCCCCAAGAAAAATAAAATTCTCCCTTGCGCTCTTTCTTCTCTTTTTTTTCTTGTGATTGAACCATCAATGGCAATAAAAAAATCGACACTAAACCTATTCCTAGATACTTTTTCATAAAATAAAATTACTCTAAAATAGGACTTAACCAACGTTCTGCTGTTGGCAAATCCATTCCCTTTCTTTTTGCATAATTCTCCAACTGATCTCGCTGAATTTTTCCGATACCAAAATACTGACTTTGTGGATGAGAAAAATACCAACCACAAACCGATGATGCAGGATACATAGCCAAACTTTCGGTTAGCTCAATACCTGCGGTGGTATTGGCGTTGAGCAATTCAAACAATTTGTATTTTTCTGTATGATCGGGGCAAGCAGGGTAACCCGGTGCCGGACGAATACCACTATATTGTTCCTTAATTAATTGTTCTGGTGTTAAATGCTCAGCAGCATCATAGCCCCAAAATTCTTTTCTAGTTTTTAAATGCAAAGCTTCTGCAAAAGCTTCTGCGAAACGATCGGCCAATGCCTGCAACATAATTTTATTATAATCATCAAGTGCAGCATCAAACTTTTTTAAATGTGGTTCAATGCCATGAATGCTTACTGCAAAAGCGCCTAAATAATCTTTTGCAGATGAATTTGCATTTGTGGGCATTATAAAATCTGCTAGTGATAAATTAGGTTGACCAGGAGCTTTTTTAATTTGTTGACGATGAAATTCTAAGTTAATTGG
>JAYTXG010000107.1:0-2387 GCA_043743375.1 Sphingobacteriia bacterium | reverse complement strand
CTATCAACTTTACCGCTTTATACAGTAGCCAAAGTAATCAGTTTGAAAGTGATCAATTAAATGGGCAGGGTTTTCCAAATGATGTTTTAACCAATTATCAAATGGCTTCTGCCGCCTTGTTAACTCCATCATCTGTTTATTTTAAACAAAATTTGGTTTCTCAAATGGGAAGATTAAATTATGGCTATGATGGAAAATACTTATTTACTTTAACTGTAAGAAGAGATGGTTATTCAGGATTTGGAGCTAGTAACAAATATGGTGTTTTTCCATCAGCTTCTGTTGCATGGAATATTACCAAAGAAAATTTCATGAGTAATATCAAATGGATTAATAATTTAAAACTTCGTGTTTCATATGGTAAAAATGGAAACCAAGCGGTTTCTAGTTATAGCTCTTTAGCTAAGCTTAGTAGCTTCCCGTATGTAAGCGGTACTACTGTTTTGCCAGGCTACATTCCAAGCTCTTTGGCAAATAGCCAACTAGGATGGGAAACGACTAAATCTTTTAATGTTGGATTAGATTTTGGAATTTTAAAGAATCGAATTCAAGGTACCATTGATGTTTATTCTGCAAAAACCGAAGATCTTTTATTAAGTAGACTTATTTCTTCAGTTCAAGGATTTACAACTGTTTTACAAAATATTGGCAAAACTGCAAACAATGGATTTGAAGTAGGTTTAAATACGGTGAATATTAAGAGTAAGTCATTTACTTGGACAACTAATTTAAATTTCTCGGCCAATGTAAATAAAATTGTTGATTTATACGGTGATGGCAAAGATGATGTTGCAAATGGCTGGTTTATTGGAAAGCCAATTAATGTAATTTATGGTTTACAAAGCGATGGTATATTCAAGTCGCAGAAAGAAGTAGACGAATCTGTTCAAAAAACAGCTAAACCTGGTTGGGTAAGAATAAAGAATGTAAATGGAGATACACTTATTAACCAATTGGATAGAACAATTATTGGAAATCAAGACCCTAGCTTTATATGGGGGATATCTAATACTTTTAAATATAAAAGTTTTAGTTTAATGATTTTTATTCAAGGAATTAGTGGAGTTACCAAAAGAAACCCATTTGAAGATGATAATGTTTTTACAGACGTAAGAAGAAATACTATTAGAAATAATAGATGGTCTCCCACCAATTTAGATGGAAATCATTTTGCAAATGATGCTAATGCGAACTTATTAGGAGTTTTATTTTATGATAATGCTTCATATGCAAGATTAAAAGATATTTCAATATCTTATGAACTCCCTATATCATTGCTTTCTAAAGTTAAAATTACATCTTGTAAATTATATTTATCTGGAAGAAACTTGGCAACTGTTACAAAATACAGAGCATTAGATCCTGAATTAAACAATCAGTATGGACTTCCATTACAGAAAGAAGTTGTATTTGGTATAAACATTACTCTTTAATTTATTACAAAGATTAGTTATGAAAAATATATTTAAACTCACAATAGTATTTTTTACAATTATCATCACTTATGGATGTTCTAAAAGTTTTTTAGAAGAAAATCCTAAAGCAATAATTGCTCCTGATAATTTATATGTAAATAAAGCAGGTTTCGAAGCAGGATTATATGGATTGTACAGTATGTGGCGAGAAGAAAGAAAAGGCACTAACGGAGTTACTAATGATATGGCAATTACTGCTGCTATGGTTGGGGTAGACAATGCGTACAGTTTAAGACCTGCCGCTGGTGCTCCAGAACAAGTATTTAACGACTTCGGCGTTTTGCTAAATTCAACTAATACTTATGTTAAAAGATTATGGGAGTGGCTTTATAGAATTGTGAATGCTGCAAATACTATTATAGATCGTTCTGCCAATCCTTCTATTAATTGGACCGATGCACAAAAAAAGCAGATTGTTGGTGAAGCAAGATTAATAAGAGCATGGGCTTACAGGCATTTAACCTTTTTATATGGAGATGTGCCTTTAAACCTGACTGAATCTAATGGTAGTAATATTAGAACAGATTGGGATAGAACCCCTATTGCAGATGTAAGAAAGAAAATGGAAGAGGATTTATTGTATGCGGAGGCGAACATGAGTGATCTTCCTGTTTTAGAGGGAAGAGCTAGTAAAGTAGTTGCTCAACATTATTTAGCTGAATTATATTTAACTATTGGCGACAATGTAAAAGCCAGAGATAAAGCATTAGCTATTATTCAAAATACTAATTATAATTTAATTACTGCTCGTTATGGAATAACTGCTGCTCAACCTGGTACTCCTTTTACAGACATGTTTTTAGATGGCAATTCTAATAGGAGTCAGGGTAACCGAGAAGCACTTTGGGTTGTTCAAAATGAGTATTTATCAACTGGTGGTGATGCAAATATTATGAGAAGATGGTGGGTGAA
>JAYTXG010000106.1:0-2843 GCA_043743375.1 Sphingobacteriia bacterium | reverse complement strand
GATATACTTTCTTCTACAAACAATTTTCCGGAATTTACCGGCCGTATTTGCCCCGCACCCTGCGAAACTTCCTGCGTGTTGGGAATAAACCAACCTGCTATTACAATTGAGGAAATAGAAAAACATATTATTGAAATTGCTTTTGACAAAGGTTTTGTAAAAGCTCACAAACAAATAACCCATACAGGTAAAAAAGTAGCTGTTGTAGGAAGCGGGCCGGCGGGCCTTGCAGCAGCAGCCCAATTAAATTATGCAGGGCATACTGTTACAGTTTTTGAAAGAGATGATGCCCCTGGTGGATTATTACGATACGGGATACCTGATTTTAAACTTGAAAAATGGGTAATTGACAGAAGGATAAAATTAATGGAGGAAGAGGGAGTGATTTTTGTTTGTAATGCCAATGTAGGTAAAGATATAAGCATTAGTGACCTGCTAAGGGAATACCAGGCAATTGTTTTGGCCGGGGGATCAACCATACCTCGCAATTTACCTATTCCGGGACGGGAGCTAAAAGGTGTTCATTATGCCATGGAGTTTTTAAAACAGCAAAATAAAAGGGTTGCCGGAATTCATTTTATTGAAAAAGAAATTCTTGCTAACGGCAAAAATGTGGTGGTTATTGGCGGCGGAGATACTGGTAGCGATTGTGTAGGCACCAGTAACCGTCATACTGCAGCTTCGGTAACACAGTTTGAATTATTACCCAAGCCTCCTGAACAAAGAAATGCTATAATGCCATGGCCTACTTACCCGATGTTACTAAAAACAACTTCATCACATGAGGAGGGGTGTGATAGAAAGTGGGCCGTTGCCACCAAAGAATTTATTGGTGATGAAAAGGGAAATTTAAAAGCGATCATAATGGTTGATCTTGAATGGAAGGTGGTAGATCAGCGGCCCGCCCAGTTTGTGGAAATAAAGGGAAGTGAAAGAAAGGTTCCATGCGAACTGGCATTGCTGGCAATGGGATTTGTGCATCCACAGCATGAAGGGTTAATAAAAGAGCTGGAACTGGAATTAGATGAACGTGGAAATGTAAGGGCATCCGAAAAAAATTATCAGTCTAATATAAGCAAAATATTCACAGCCGGCGACATGCGCCGTGGACAATCATTGGTTGTATGGGCAATAAAGGAAGGGAGGGATTGTGCCGAAAAGGTAGATGAGTTTTTAGTGGGTAATTCTTTACTTGAAACAGCAGATGAAAATGTAATTGCACGATACCTGGTATAACAATTTTTTTTATTTATTAAAAGGCCCTTGATTATTTCAGGGGCTTTTTTGTAAATATACTTGTCTATTTATTGTATTCTCTATGATTTTTAGTTATTAACCTGAGTTCGGGATAAGGAAGAGGTGAAATTATATAGAAACAAAAAGAAAAGTGGAATGATTATTGCTTTATAAATAGTTGACAATCAATTTAATAAGTCAATTATGGGCACTCCACCTTTCGTAGGCAAAGTTGCAGAAATTTTTGTAAAAGTTGATGATTTTTGTAATCATTTCGAAAAAGAATTTAAAAATCATGCATTGCCGCCCAGCTCAGTCTGCAAAAAACGTAACCGTACGGCAACATTATCCGATTCCGAAATCATTACCATTCTCATTGCTTTTCATGGCGGCCAGTTTAGAAACTTCAAGCATTTTTATCTTGGTTATGTATGTGTTCATTTAAGGGATTGTTTTCCTGTAGTTGTTTCTTACAATCGTTTTATAGAGTTAAGCCATCGCAGTGCTGTACCGTTTATGTTGTTCCTGCATTATTGTTGCAAAGGAGAATGTACTGGTATAAGTTTTATTGATTCCACCGTTTTACGTGTTTGCCACAACAAAAGAATTAAGCGCAACAAAGTATTTAAAGGCATGGCAAAAGTTGGCAAATCAACCGTTGGCTGGTTCTTTGGATTTAAGCTGCATTTAATCATCAATGATAAAGGAGAAATCCTCTCTTTCTACCTATCACAGGGTAATACAAGCGACAGTAATGCAAAAATTATTACCCGCATGACGAAAGAAATTTTTGGCAAAATTTTTGGCGACAAAGGTTACATAGGTAAGGCATTAGCCGATTTATTATTTGGCGATGGCATACAATTAATAACCGCTGTAAGAAGAAACATGAAACAAAAAGCATTAAGCAATGAAGAGAAGTTATTACTTCGTAAACGATCGGTAATTGAAACGGTTAATGATGAACTGAAAAACATTTGCCAGGTTGAGCACACCAGGCATCGCAGTGTAGCTGGATTTATTTTAAACATTATGAGTGCCATTGCCGCTTATTCTTTCTTCCCCAAAAAACCTTCTATAAAAATGGATATTCAGGAAACTAACCCTCACTTTATAGCTCAACTAAATCAGCCAAAATTGATTGCTGCTTAAACCGAACTCAGGTTATTAAAGACTTTATTCCTTCCGGGTGGACAATTTTAGATTCAGTAACAGGCGACTTAAATAATGATAATCACCTTGACGCAGTTGTGATTTTACAACGTAATGACAACACCTTAATGATTGAGCAAGGTGATGATGTTGAAGATTTAGTTATTGCACAGCCAAGAATTTTGCTTATTTATTCAAAAATACTACCGACAATCTCTATCACATAGTTGTACAGAGCAATACATTTATATTAACACACAACGACCCATTTGCAAACGACCCTTATCAATCTATGAGTATAAAGAAAGGAATATTACAGATTGACTTTTATTGGTATCCTACATCAGGCAACTGGTTTAACAGTACTTCTTACAAATTTCGTTACCAAGAAAAAAAATTCCTTTTAATTGGAGCAGACTATGAAGAGTCCAATAAAGCGACCCATGACTTTAATA
>JAYTXG010000105.1:0-1627 GCA_043743375.1 Sphingobacteriia bacterium | reverse complement strand
ATTTTGAAAACGCAAATGATTTTGAATTTGAAAATGATTTTGAAAACGCAAATGATTTTGGATTAAACCATATCATTAGTTTCGGAAATTTAAAAAACTGGAACACTATTTAGATTGTGATTAGTGATTTATAATTCTTTAATCCACAATTTTAATTTTCAAAAATGAGAAGTTTTTTTAATCAGCAGCAGTTTATTCGGGGCTTGAACGCGAAGTTACTATTGGTTTTATCAGTTTCGCTTAGTTCGATTTTATTTTTTAGTTGTAAGAAAGAGGTTTTGCCTGCATCTTCCGCTACAAATTCTTATCCAGATTTGGTATCCCCTATCATTACTGTAAAAAACGCAACTACTTTTTTTAGCGAAAAATTTGGCGATGATCAATTGGCAAGACTCCAAACGATACCAACAAGTTTGGAAGGAGATACGGTAATGTACATTCCCAGTAATATTTCTATCAAGCCCAAATGGTCAAATGCTGAAATTGCAACTCTGCTAAAAATAAATCCCATTTTAGTTGTACCTGTTGAAAAAATTCCTGAGTTAGATTCTAATAAATCGGGGTATTCACTTGTTTTTTACAACGATTCAACAAATCACATCCAATCTGTTTTAGAATGTTATGTTCCAACAATTTCTTATGATAAAAAAGTTGATGGTAAATATTCCGCCAAAGATTTTACTGGTTTCATGTATCAAATTACAATGGATAGTAAAATTAAGAAAGTTTTGAAATTAAAAGATGGAAAATTTTTAGGCGAATTATTACACAATAAATCCAACTCTACGGGTTTCCGTGATATTGATCCTTGCTATGATGGTTTTGGCACAAAATTGCTTGACAAGATAGGAGCATTTTTTAGTAATATTTTCAATTCAATCGGTAATTTTTTTGGCGATTCAAGTATTAGTTCCAGTGACCCAAGTGGCGGTGTAAATTTTACTTTTGGTGCAGTAAGTTCAGGTTATGATGGTTCATTTAGCTCTTTAGGAGGTGGATCAAGTTCAATAATAAATCTCGGCAATCAGAATAATTTGCCAAATAACATATATGACATCCCAACTCTCAAATCAGGGCTAATAAATTTTGGGATTAGCGAAGACAATTATAATTATTTTATTCAACAGCATAAAGAATTAGAAAATGAAATACTAAACTTTATTGTAAAAAGAAGTATGAGCAGAACAAATTTACAAGATATAGTGAATGAGTATCAATTTTTAGACGCAGCCACTTTGGCTCAGCACTATAATTTGCTTAATGTAAATGATAACTATTATAATGACAGTAAAATCGCAGGATTTCCTACATTAGGGGGAAGCGACTGGCAATCAAAGGTTGCTTTTCCTGAACTTGAAGTTTTAGATAAAGTTGTAGACTATAATATTGAATGTATTATTTTGAAGAACCAATGCCCAAGTTGTTCAAGTTTTAGTATTCAATTTAAAGCTTTTAGAAATGTATTAAGTGGGACTGTTCATACAATGTTAGATTTAGCTGGTTTAGTACCAGGGTTTGGAGAAGTTTTTGATTTTGCTAATGGAGTTTTTTACACTATAGAAGGTGATGGTGTAAATGCTGCATTTAGTTTCGCAGCCACACTTCCATTTGCTGGATGGGCGGCAAC
>JAYTXG010000104.1:0-3033 GCA_043743375.1 Sphingobacteriia bacterium | reverse complement strand
TTGACTATCTAATATGAATGATTTTTCAATGTATTTTCAAATTGGCTTTAAGCACATAGCCGATTTAAGGGGTATAGATCATATACTTTTTATTGTTGCTTTATGCATTAGGTATCAATTTGCAGACTGGAGAAAATTACTCATTTTAGTAACTGCTTTTACAATAGGGCATTCCATAACCCTTGCGCTAAGTGTATTTGAGTTAATTCAATATTCTGTGAAATGGATAGAGTTTCTAATACCCGTAACAATTGCAATAACTGCTTTTAGCAACGTTTTTGTGAAAAAATTTGTATTTAAATCTAAATTTCCACTTATTTATTTTTTAGCATTATTTTTTGGATTGATCCATGGGATGGGCTTCAGTTCATACCTTAAAAGCCTACTTGGAAGTGGAGCATCTGTTATTTGGCCCTTATTGGCATTTAACTTAGGATTAGAAGTTGGTCAGTTATTGATAGTATTCATAATTTTATTGATAACCCTTATATTCGTATCGCTTTTTAAAGTTAATCGCAGAGAATACCTGTTGTTTTGCACAGCGTCGGTCTTTGCTTTGGCACTTCAAATGGCAATTGAAAGGTTTCCTCTACATTAAAAAAACACAAAACATATGCAAAAAATCGTAATGATAATGTTCGTTTTTGGGTTAGCAATAAATGCTCAGTCTCAAAATATTATGAACAATCCTTCTTCTAATCATGGTAATAGGTTTGAGCAACTTGGAACCATTTTACCTACTGCTAATGAGTATAGAACTGCAAGCGGTGCGCCTGGTCCAAAATATTGGCAGCAAAGAGCTGATTATACGATTAAGTGCGAATTAGATGAAGCCAATCTTAAATTAAAGGGTAGTGAAACGGTTACTTATTATAATAACTCACCAGATATACTTACTTATATCTGGTTGCAATTAGATGAGAATGAACATAGCTCTATCAATAATGCTGGTTATCAAATTGAATCAATAATTAGTCGTCAATTAACCACAGGCACATTAGATGCTTTAGCTGATGCTAATAAAGACAATGGTTTGGGGCATAAAATAGCTAAATTAACAGATGCTACAGGAAAATCTTTGGCCTACACCATCAACAAAACGATGATGCGTATTGAGCTGCCTACTGCATTAAAGCCAGGTCAGAAATTTATTTTCAATTTAGATTGGAGCTATATAATTACAAATAGAATGACCATTGGCGGAAGAGGTGGTTTTGAAACTTTAGAAGATGGTAATAACCTCTTTACTATTGCACAATGGTTTCCTCGTTTATGTGTGTACAGCGATTTTCAGGGTTGGCAAAATCATCAGTTTACTGGAAGAGGAGAATTTGCTTTAGTATTTGGTAATTACAATGTTCAAATAACTTTACCTGCTGATCACATTGTTTTAGGAACTGGTGTTTGTCAGAATTATGCGCAAGTATTGTCTCCTGCACAAATGGCGAGATGGAATCAAGCACAAAATGCAAAAGAGCCAGTTGAAATTGCAACTTTAGATGAAGCTTTAAAAGCCGAAAAAACAATAAGTACCCAGAAAAAAACTTGGATTTTTAAGGCTGAAAATGTTAGAGATTTCGCATGGACTTCTAGTAGAAGATATATATGGGATGCAATGCCAATCAATATAGAAGGTAAGAAAGTAATGTGTATGAGTGGCTACCCTAAAGAGGCGTATGGCTTATACCGTAAGTTTTCTACTAAAGCTGTTGCACATACTATTAAAAGTTACTCTAAATTCTCTATACCTTATCCCTATCCTGTTGCACAAAGTATTGAAGCTACAAACGGAATGGAATATCCAATGATTTGTTTTAATAATGGTAGAACCAATAAAGATGGTTCTTATAGTGAAGCCACTAAAATTGGAATGTTGGGAGTAATAATTCATGAAGTGGGACATAATTTTTTTCCAATGATTGTAAATAGTGATGAGCGTCAATGGAGTTGGATGGATGAGGGACTAAATACTTTTGTACAATACTTAACAGAAGAACTTTGGGACAATAAATATCCTTCACGCAGAGGGCCAGCCTGGGGAATTACCTCTTATATGAAACTACCAAAAGATCAACTTGAGCCAATAATGACCAATAGTGAGAATATTGTTCAATTTGGCAACAACGCATATTCTAAGCCAGCAACTGCATTAAATATTTTACGAGAAACCATTATGGGTAGAAAGTTGTTTGATTATTCTTTTCGAGAATATGCGAGAAGATGGGCTTTTAAACATCCAACACCTGCCGATTTATTCCGAACCATGGAAGATGCTAGCGCCGAAGATTTAGATTGGTATTGGAGAGGTTGGTTCTATGGAATTGAACCATGTGATATAGCTATTGATACAGTAAAATATGTTACAGTAACACAAGGATCATCAAGTACACCTTCTAGTACAATTGGTCAGGGTAGAGTACCTCAAATGCGTGGATTAGACAAGCCACTATTTAGTGGTGTTAATGCATTTGATGATATTTCAAAAATTAGAAACAGAAGTGATAAAAACATTTTGTTTCAAACTGATGTAGATACTTCACTTCGCGATTTTTACTGGAGATATACGAGAGGCTTAGAACAATATGACTCAACTATTAAATTTGAGGTCGTTCCATTTGCTGGTTTTAGTGGCCCTGTTGAACCTACTTCAGGTGCTGAAAAAGCTAAATACGCAAATGTTAACTTGTATGAAATTACTTTCTCTAATAAAGGTGGATTAATAATGCCAATTATTGTTGAATTTAGTTTTGCCGACGGCACAAGTCAAGTAGAAAGAATTCCAGCTCAAATATGGAGACTCAATGAAAATAAGGTTACTAAAGTTTTCATGACTAAACAAAAAGCGGTTAGCATTAAACTGGATCCTTTAAAAGAAACTGCAGACATTGATGAAACTAATAATGTTTGGCCTGCAGGTTCTGTTGAGCCAAGTAAGTTTAGTTTATTTAAAGCTGGAGCTAGAGCTGGAAGGGGACAAAGTAGTGGCCCAAATCCAATGCAAAACTCAATCCAAAAAAATAAATAACAAGTTTG
>JAYTXG010000103.1:0-2553 GCA_043743375.1 Sphingobacteriia bacterium | reverse complement strand
TTATAAAATATTACGAAATAAAATCTTCACGCATCGGTGTAAAAATATCAATTAGCACTCCAGCTTCTAAACAAATAGCTCCATGCAAAACATTTGAGGGTACATGAAAAACATCACCTGAATGCAATATTCTTTTTTCACCACTAATTTCAACTTCAAATTTTCCACTTTCTACATTGGTCACTTGTACATGATGATGTTGATGCAATGTTCCAACACCTCCTTTTTCAAATTCAACCCTAACCAACATAATCTTTTCGTCGTAAGTTAAAATTTTTCTACGCACTCCTGCTGCCATCTCCTGCCATTCGATAGAATCACTTTTAATAAAGTTGTTATGCTTAACATTGGTTTCTTTTACTGACATAAATGATTATTATATAAAAAATTATTTGATTATTTGATTAGCGTAAAAAACTGCAAAAGGTCCAGTCCATTCAAAATTTAAACCATCGTTATTAAACCTGTGTTGTACATTTTTATCAAACGCCTTGTTAGATTGAATTATAACGAGTTGCTTACTATTTATTGTTATCATACAAGCAGTATAGTTCTCATTGTCTTGCAAAAGCTTAATAGAAGTAACTGAAGAATAAGCACCATTAGCAAATTCAGCTTCTGCACTATAACTACCATGTAATTCAATAACATTCAATAAAGTTTGATTGGATGCTTTACTTCTTAATATGTAGGAAGGCTCCCTTCGCAAATTAAAATTAGGGTCATTGGCTCCTGTTCTGGTGAAAAAAGCTTCTGCGGAATCTCTTACCAAAGAAGAAATTGTATAAAAGAGTTGATCATTTAAAAAAGTAAATTGAGCCATCGGAAAATTCAATTTTGCTTCCGCTTCTTTCCATATAAATTCATACCCATTTTTAGTTCCTAAAGTTTTCATTGAGGCTATTGATGGATTGTACTTAAAATTAGTACTGATAACAGTTCCACAGTAATTAAATGGCAGATCGTATTGGTGTGATGTAGCTGATAATAGCCTGAATAAATCAACTATCACAGGCTTAACAGTTCCTGGTAATTGAATCATGTAAATAGACCTTTGCAACTTTACATTCTTATATGCATTTTCATCAATTGCTGCAACTACTTGTAGATTTTTACTTTCAATGGAACTAAATAATTTTACTGGCCAATTTTTTTCACTCACCGCTTCTATACCATTATAATGACTAGTTTCATCAACAGTAATTGTGTTATGAGCTATAGTTTGTTGAGTGTATGATTTTGTTTCTGGCAAATACCTTCCTCCCCATTTTTGTTCTATTCCTATAAATCTAGCAGCGCCGTAATCTTGCAAGATTTCATTACCATTATCATATAAATTAATATTTAATTTGTCGAAATGTCCATGGGCCATTCCGTGGGAACTATATTTATAAATTAAAGAAGTAAGGTTTTTATTGCTCCCCATTCTCATAACCGTAACTCCACCTTTATCACCCTTACCTCCATCTGTAAACTCTATGGGTTTGTAAGGATAATATGGGGCTATTTTTCCTTTTGCCAGCGCATTGCTAATTTCAAGTCCCCCTACATTCAAAATTACTTTGTTTTGTGCTTTAGCTACAGGTAAATAAGCCGAATTCGGACCGTATACTTGCCATGCAATATCAATAGCAACAACTAATTCACTAGATATAAAGGTTTTATCTTTTAAGGCATCATTGTAAGAGTAAAAACCACCATTTAAATTGGTTTGTTGTAACGCACCATCTAATGCTTTTTGTAGAATACTGTTACGAAGCTTAAAAATTTCTAATGCTGGTTTTGTGTTATTAATTGCATTGGCAAAATAATAAAAAGGTAAAATGGCATATCGGGTATAATAAGGTCCTTCATTATAATATCCATCAGGTGAAAACAAACCATTTAATTGAGCAATAAATCCTGCAATTCCATCTTTCTTGGTTCCGTATAAAGCCACTTGTATATAGGCTTCATTATCCGTTGCAACGCCAACTATTCCAACACCAGCACATGCCCAAACTGCATGGTTATGAATTAAATTAAACCAACTAGTTATATCTTTTGTAAAATAATCAACAATAGGTTTAAAAGCACCATCGGCAATGGTTACTCTCTCAGTAGGGGTTAAATAATCGTGAATACAATCAAATGCCAAACCAGTATATACCAACCAGTTAGCATCATTCAATGCTTGCCAAAATATTCTACCTGGAGAATTGCTAGTAGCTTCTGGATGATTTTTTAGGGTAGGATTTAACAACGCGTACTTTACAAATAATTTTTTTACCAATAAGGCATACTTACTATCACCAGTAATTTGATATAAAACTCCAGCATTAAACATCAACGTATAATTATCTTTATGCTTCTCATGTGTATAACCACCAGCAGGGTCTTTAGGAAGAGGAACATCTACATCTTTATCAATCCATTTATCTACTGAGTTTTTAATTTCGTTGAACGATTTTTGTAGAAGCAGATTATTTGATAGTCCATTTTTAACTTTCAAAAAATCGGCCTTTGTTGCAAATGCAACAGGATGCTTTTGAGCAAATAAATGACCAGCTGAAA
>JAYTXG010000102.1:0-2616 GCA_043743375.1 Sphingobacteriia bacterium | reverse complement strand
AAAAAACCAATCGGATCATTTATTTTTTTAGGTCCAACTGGTGTTGGTAAAACGGAATTAGCACGTGCATTGGCTCGCTATATGTTCGACTCTGAAGATGCGTTAATTCGTATTGACATGAGTGAATACATGGAGAAATTTACAGTAAGCAGATTAATTGGAGCTCCTCCTGGATATGTAGGATACGAAGAAGGTGGCCAACTAACAGAAAAAGTAAGAAGAAAACCATATAGCGTAATTTTATTAGATGAAATTGAAAAGGCACATCCAGATATTTATAATATTCTATTACAAGTATTAGATGACGGACAATTAACTGATGGTTTAGGAAGGAAGGTAGATTTTAAAAATACGATGATTATAATGACTTCAAATATTGGTGTACGCCAATTAAAAGAGTTTGGAGATGGTGTGGGGTTTGCTACTGCTACAAGAATGCAGAATTCGGAAGATAATAATAAAGCAGTAATAGAAAAGGCATTAAAGCGTACATTCTCACCCGAATTTTTAAACCGAATTGATGACGTTGTTGTGTTCAATTCTCTTACAAAAGAAAATATATTTAACATCATTGATATCTTAATGACAGGGGTTTCAAAGCGTTTGCAAAATTTAGGTTTCTCTCTTGAATTAACTCCAGAAGCAAAAGACTTTATTGCAGAAAAAGGCTATGATGTTCAATTTGGAGCAAGGCCTCTACACAGAGCCATTCAGAAATACTTAGAAGATCCTTTGGCAGAAGAAATTATGAAAATGACTATTAAACAAGGAGATGTTTTAATTGCGGATTTGGACAAAGAAGTAGGCCAATTAACATTTATTTTTCAAAAAAGAATAGAAGAAGAGGAAGCTAAAACAGAATCATAATTTAATAATATAAGAAAGCCTCCTGAATTGTAGAATTTGAGAGGCTTTCTTTATTTTATGAGCCCCACCGAAATGAGTTGAGCCTTAAACCAGCTAAATCTAACACCCTATCAACAACAGTAGAGGCTAATTCCTCAATTGTTTTTGGCAAACTATAAAAAGATGGGGTAGCAGGACAAATAATGCCCCCAGCCATTGTTACAGTTTCCATATTTTTAATATGAATAAGGTTATATGGTGTTTCTCGCACCATCAAAATTAATTTTCGTCTTTCCTTTAACATAACATCCGCAGCCCTTGTTAAAAGGTCATCACTAATCCCACCAGCAATTCTTGCCAAAGTGCCCATGCTACAAGGTGCTACAATCATGCTATTAAATTTAGCTGAGCCAGATGCAAATGGAGCAGAAAAATCATATTTTTCATAAATTGTAAACGGGTAATTGTTATACCCTTCATTGCCTAATTCTGTTTGCCAAATATCTTTTGCATTCTTGCTCATTACAATTCCAACTTCTTCATATTGGTCTTTTAAAAGTAATAATTTATCGAGCAGCAGTTTTGCATAAATAGAACCGCTGGCACCTGTAACTGCAATAACTATTTTATTTGTCATGATCATTTTGTATAACAACAAAGCATCAGATGAAAGGTTAATGATTATTTATACATAATCTCATAATATTCGTGAGCCATTCTATTACTATCGAACTGAAAACGAACATCCATCATGCCATTTTTCATAATTTGACGCCAAGTATCAAAGTTTTCATAATACATAGGAATGATTTGTTGCTCTAAAATTTCATAGGCTTTATTTAAATCATACTCATCTTGGTCATGCTGAGTCATATTTGCATAATCTGCTTTTGGTACTACGAAACCATTGTTTCCATGATTGATAAATTCGGGTATCCAGCCATCATCTGTAGAAAAGTTAACAGCGCCATTCATTGCAGCAGTCATTCCACTTGTACCAGATGCTTCTCTAGGCACCCGAGGGTTGTTCAACCAAACATCCGAAGCCTGTTTCAAACGTTTGCTTAGGGCCAATTCATAGCCTACTAATACAGCTACATTTTTATAATTTTTGCTTAGGTGTACTAAGTTATTGAATTCAGATATTGCTGGATAATCTACAGGATATGCTTTTCCTGCCCAGATAATTTGAACAGGATATTTGGCATTATTCAACAATTTTTCGAAACGATCCATATCATAGGTTAGCATACTCGCACGCTTATAGCCCGCAAAGCGTCTTGCCCAAACAATTGTTAATACATTAGGATCAAATATTTTTCCTGTTTGATCGGCAACAATTTCGAAAGCTCTTTTCTTTAAAAACTTTTTTCGATCGTCATATACAATATCATCCTTTGCTTCCATTGCTTTGTACATCTGCTTATCTGCCCAATAGGTCCAATTTTGAGCATTTGTAATGGAAGTAATCGGACAAATACCTTCATAATTTTTCCACATTTCTCTGCTAACTACACCGTGTAATGCAGAAACGCCGTTTGCTTTTCTTGCAAATCTCAAAGCTGCCAATGAATGATTAAACAAATCATCAGTAATACCTGTTATTTTGCGAACTTCATCAATACTTAACCCGCAGAAATAACTCATTTTATGGCATAAATAAATATCATGTTTTTCGTTACCAGCTTCTTCAGGAGTATGAGTAGTGAAAACAAGGTGCTCTTTTACTTTTGCGAAACTTTTAAATTTATTTAATAAATAAAATGCTGA
>JAYTXG010000101.1:0-2442 GCA_043743375.1 Sphingobacteriia bacterium | reverse complement strand
TATAATATGTCCAATCAATCAACTATCCAAGCTTTTCATCAAAATGTAACTGATAAATATACCATTTACAATAGCCTTTTTGCCGCATTGCCATTTTCGGGCATTGCTAATGTTGGCGCATTATTACCCATACTATTACAAGCCTGTGTTGATGGATACAATGATGGAAAAGATCCCATGGCAATTATTGAACATTTTTTTAAGCAACATACAAATGTTACTACAGAAGCTGATAAAGTAGAGAGATTATTTAAGTTTGTTCAGTATATAGAAAGGCAAGTTGTTTTATTTGATGCAATTGAAGATGCCGCTTTTACCACCGTTAACAATATATCGGGAACAGGAAGTTTAAAAGCGCTTTTTAACGAAGCATTTTTTGCAGGAAAAATTCCAGCATTAAAAGAAAAATTCAACAATTTTAAAGTGAGGATTGTTTTAACAGCTCATCCAACACAATTTTATCCTGGAAGCGTATTAGGCATTATACATGATTTAGGAGAAGCCATCTCTAAAAATGACTTTCAAGTCATCAATTTATTTATTCAACAATTGGGCATCACCCCATTTTTTAATAAAAAACAACCTTCTCCTTTTGATGAAGCCATCAATTTGATGTGGTATTTAGAAAATATTTTATACCATTCAATTGGCAATATTTATAATTTTATTCAAAGAGATATTTTTGATGGAGATTATCAAAACAATAATCCTTTTATAGAATTGGGATTTTGGCCTGGCGGAGATAGAGATGGAAATCCATTTGTAAATGCTGCTACCACATTAAAAGTATCGGAATCATTGCGAAGCGCAATTGTGGTTTGCTATTATAGAGATATTCGTAAATTAAAACGTAAACTCACTTTTGCTGGAGTAGAAATACTAGTTAATCAGATTGAATCGCAACTATATGAAAATGTATTTCGCCCAAATGAAAGTAAAAGAATTCATCAGTTAGAACTACTTGAGAAGCTGGAAAATATCAAACAATTAATTCAAGAAAAACACCATTCATTATATATTAGCGGAGTTGATAGTCTTATAAACAAAGTAAAAATATTTGGTACTTGGTTTGCCTCACTGGATATTCGTCAAGACAGCAGAATACACACTAGTGTATTAAACGACATAGATCAAACGTTGAGAAATAAAAGTGCAAAGGGTATTTTTCCCGATAACTATTCATCATTAGTAGAATCCGAAAAAATTATTGCACTTAATTTAATTGATCAAGTAATTACAATTAATGACACAACTGAAGAAATTACAAAAGATACTATTGAAAGTATTTTTGCCATAAATTCTATCCAACAAATTAATGGCGAAGCTGGTTGTAACCGATACGTAATAAGCAATTGTAGAAATGCACTCAATGTAATGGAGGTATTTACCCTATTCAAGTTATGCGGATGGGATATTAATAAATTATCAGTTGATATTGTTCCTTTATTTGAAACAATTGATGACCTAAAAGATGCAGAAGCTATCATGGAATTTCTTTATTCCTATCCCATTTATAAAAATCATTTAGCACAAAGAAATCAACAACAAACGATCATGTTGGGCTTTAGTGATGGCACTAAGGATGGTGGTTATTTACAAGCCAATTGGAGTATTTATACAGCAAAAGAACAACTCACAACTATTTCAAAAAAATATGGCATTAAAGTAAAATTCTTTGATGGCCGTGGTGGACCACCTTCTCGTGGCGGTGGAAAAACCAATAAGTTTTACGCATCATTGGGTAATAATATTGAGAATGAAGAAATACAATTAACGGTTCAAGGGCAAACCATCACATCTAACTTTGGAACCATTCAATCATCTCAATATAATTTAGAGCAATTACTGAGTGCTGGTGTAAGCAATACCGTATTTGCAGAAACCAGGGCACAGCTATCTCAAGCAGAAAGAAGTTTATTAACTGAGCTAGGAGAAATTTCATACGGCGCGTATCAATCATTTAAAGAACATCCGCAATTTTTGCCTTATATGCAACAGTTCAGTCCATTAAATTATTATAGCAAAAGTAATATTGCAAGCAGGCCGGGCAAAAGAGGAAATTCTACTGAATTAAAATTTGAAGATTTAAGGGCCATCCCATTTGTAGGTAGTTGGAGCCAACTGAAACAAAATGTTCCTGGCTACTTCGGTGTAGGAACAGCATTAAATACTATGAAAGAAAAAGGAAAATGGGATGAAGTAAAAGACTTGTTTAACAATTCTCCTTTTTTTAGAACACTAATTGATAACAGCATGATGAGTATGCTAAAATCATTTTTTTCATTAACTACTTTTATTAAAACTGATCCTTTATATGGACCAGTTTGGGAATTAATTAAAAAGGAATATGATTTAACAAAAGAATTGGTACTTGAATTGGCAAATAACAAACAATTAATGCAAGACGACCAAACAGGCAGGGCTTCTATATTAATGAGAGAT
>JAYTXG010000100.1:0-13569 GCA_043743375.1 Sphingobacteriia bacterium | reverse complement strand
CCTATTGAATTACAGCTTTCTTCAATTAATGCAATTGCAATTAAAGATATTAATGAAGATGGTTGGAATGACATTATAGTTGCTGGTAACTTCTTTGATCTGCTACCACAATTTTGCAGAATTGACGGCTCTTATGGAAACATATTGATTAATAATAAAAAAGGTAATTTTTTACCAACATCAATTGCACAATCTGGCTTGAATATAAACGGACAAGTAAAAGAAATAGCACTAGTTAAGATAAAAAATAATCAAGGATTTTTATTCCTACAAAATAATGATTATCCTATTTTATTTCAACAACATAAAGGTTCCCCTAAAATTAAATAATTAGTATTGTCTGTTATAAAGTATTTGAATATGAAGAAATGTAGAATATTGGAAACTACAATTGCTGCAAGTATTGTATGCTACTTTTTATTTGGGTGTAATAATAAAAAAGCTTCCGTTTCAATGTTCAAAATATTGGATCAGCAAACTACAGGATTGCATTTTACCAATCAACTTACTCCTACTCCTGCATTCAACTTGTTTTCATACATGTATTATTATAATGGAGCAGGTGTTGGTTCTGGAGATTTTAATAATGATGGATTAATTGATTTATTTTTTACTGCAAATCAGCACAGCAATGCATTATTCTTAAATAAAGGTGCAATGCATTTTGAAGATGTTTCTATTAAAGCCGGTGTACCTCAAGATAGTGCTTGGAGCACAGGTGTTTCTGTGGTAGATATTAATAACGATGGCTTACTAGATATTTATATTTGTAGAGTTGGCCATTATAAAGTATTAAAAGGGAAAAATCAATTATTGGTATGCACTGGAATTGATTCATTGGGTGTTCCACATTATATTGATAAAGCACATGAGTATGGATTAGATTTTGTAGGATTCAGTACACAAGCTACATTTTTTGATTATGATGGAGATGGAGACTTAGATATGTTTCTGTTAAATCACTCTGTTAATCACGATGGAAATTATGCACCAAGAAGTTATTTTGAAAATACTTTTGATTCAATGGCTGGTCAAAAATTATATCGAAATGATGGAACGCATTTTACTGAAGTAACAAAAATTGCTGGCATTAATGGCAGCAAAATTGGTTATGGGCTAGGTGTAGCCGTTGCCGATATTAATTTAGATGGTTGGCCTGATATATATGTAGGAAACGACTTTCATGAAAATGATTATTTGTATATTAATCAACATAATGGAACTTTTAAAGAAGAGAATACTCAGCAACTAATGCATACTAGTCAGTTTACTATGGGTGTAGATATTGCTGATATTAATAATGATGCATATCCTGAAATTATATCAATGGATATGCTTCCTTATGAACCTTATATATTGAGGCGCTCCTTATCTGAAGATGATTATAATATTTTTCAGAATAAAATTAACTATGGCTACACTTATCAATATTCTAGAAACAATTTACAGTATAATCGAAAGAATGGAAAATTTAGTGAAATAGGTCAATACGCTGGTATTTATGCTACCGATTGGAGCTGGGCTTCATTGTGGATGGATTTTAATAATGATGGGAATAAAGATTTATTCATATCCAATGGAATTCCAAAGCGGATGAACGATATTGATTATATCAATTTTGTTTCCGGCGATGAGTTGCAACAAAAACTAAAATCAAATAGTTTACAAGATAAGGATCTATCATTGTTGAGTAAATTTCCTGAAATTAAAATACCTAATCAATTTTTTTTAAATGAAGGAAATTGTCGATTTATAAATTTAACTGACAGCATAAAAGACAACCCACCTACTTTTTCTAACGGCGCTATTTATGCCGATTTAGATAATGATGGCGATTTAGATATTGTTGTAAATAATATCAATGACCCAGTAATGATTTATGAAAACAACACCAATTCTACAACTACTAAAACTGCTTTTGCTTCTATTAAATTAGTTGGTCCAAAATTAAATAAAAATGCAATTGGCGCAAAAATATGGCTATTCGAAAAAGAGAAAGTAAGTACTTATGAAATGCAAACAGTTCATGGATTTCAATCGAGCATGTTAGCTCCTATACATATTGGATTAGCTAACATAAATCCTGATTCTGTTTTATTGATCTGGCCCGACAATAGTTATCAAAAAATAAATTTAGTTGTAGGTAAGCAACAAACAGTTAAGTATGAAAAAGGGTTGCCTATGTATAATTATCTAGGGTTTACCCAAAAACAAAGTAATACTTCTGCTTTTAGTTTAGAAGATATTACAGAACAAAGTGGGTTGAAATTTAAACATCAAGAAAATTTATTCAATGAATTTGATAGAGAATCCTTGATGCCTCATATGATTTCTACAGAAGGGCCAGCCCTGGCGGTTGCAGATATTAATCATGATGGGTTAGATGATATTTTTATTGGTGCATCTAAAACATTTCATAGTGGCATATTTTTACAGAATAAATCTGGAAAATTTACTCAACTAATACAACCTGCTTTATTACTAGATTCGATGTGGGAAAATGTAGATGCTATTTGGGTTGATGTGAACAATGATACTCATTTAGATTTAGTAATTGCTAGTGGTGGAAATGAATATTATGGAGAAGATGTTCATTTAAAACCACTATTATACCTCAATGACGGCAAAGGAAATTTAACAAAAAAAGAAGATGCATTTCAATCTGTGTATACTACTCAAAGTAAAGTAATTGCGAATGATTTTAATGGAGATGGGTTCATCGATTTATTTATTGCTGGAAGAGCCATTCCATGGCAATACGGGAAACCACCAAGGTCTTACTTATTGCAAAATGATGGGAAAGGTAATTTTGTAGATGTTACCGCATCAATAGCTAAAGAATTACTTGAACCCGGAATGGTAACTGATGCTAAATGGATTGATATTAACGGCGATAAGCAAAAAGATTTATTATTATGTTATGAATGGGGCGGTGTAGATGCGTTTATAAAAACCGGAAAAACATACACTAAAAAAATATTGACCAATAAAAAAGGGTGGTGGCAGTTTATGCTGCCAGTAGATATTGATAATGATGGTGATTTAGATTTAGTGTTAGGGAATTATGGTTTAAATAGCCGTCTAAAGGCCTCACCAGAACAGCCTGTTACCTTGTACGTAAATGATTTTGACGATAATGGAAGTGTTGAGCAAGTGATGACCTATTATGTTCAGAATAAGGAAATTCCATTTGCTAGTAAAATTCAATTAGAGAAAAGAATGCCTTATCTAAAAAAGAAGTTTCTATATGCTGCCGATTTTGCTAAGGCGGATATGGTTGATTTATTTGGACAAAAAAAACTAAATCAATCGCTAAAATTGCAAGTAGATTGTTTTGAAAATTTGGTATTAATTAATGATGGGAAAATGAATTTTACTTCAAAACCATTACCATTCGAAGCTCAGTTGAGCACTTTTAGAAATGGAACAATTCTGCAATCCAATAAAAACGAGTTGCCGAATTTGTTTATAGCTGGAAACTTTTATGCTAATAATGTAGAATTAGGCCGACAGGATGCTGATTTTGGATTGCTATTAGCAAATAAAGGCAAAGGTGATTTTAAAACTTCTTTAGCTAAAGGCAAACCAATAACCGGCCAAATAAGAAATATCCAACCAATTCGTATTAAGAACAAAAACGCTTATTTGCTTGCTAAAAACAACGATTCCATCCAGCTTATTACGATTCAATAATTATCTAAAAATCGGATAATTAATAGTTGTTACCCATTTAGTACTATCTTTTTCAATGAGCCTATTGGTTATTAAACGTTGAAATGAAATGGCTGGAGATGATTTTTGGTAATCTTCTACATAGTATTTCATGGCTTGCTGGCATTGATCAATTACACTATTTCCACCCTTAACTTCTGCTACTAAAATATTTCCGAGCATCATGTTCTTTAAGAAAAACTGGTTAGTTGAAGCAAGATTTTGCTCAGTTGCAACTGCAACCATTACATCGTATTCTTTATTATTATCGGTATGAATATTTAAGATAGGATAGTTTACTGCTTTGCTTTTTTGAAGAAGAATATATTGGTTAAGTTGATCTATCAAACTATAAATTTCTTCTATTGTTGGAAAGTGTTGGTACGATTGTTTTGTAGAGATATAGGATGAGTTGGGAACTTTTTGATTTTCAATTTTAAAGCCATACACTTTTTCAGTTGACGAAAAATGCTTTTGTAGCGAATCCATAAAAAAAGCATAATCTTTTTTTTGCTCACTATAGGATAGATATTGAATTGCCCTTGCAAATGGATTTTTTGAAAAATTAAAACTAGTCGATAAAGTAAATTGTGTTGCATTATTACTCATAGGTTGAAAACTAAAATCAATCGTACAGTTGATATTGTTATTTAGAGCGGATGCTTTAAATCCATTTAATAAAACAGTTTTAATATAAATTTCTTTTTTATTAAATACATAACTGCTATCATTTAATTTTTTTCCGGGCCACCATTTGATCCAATTTGCCGAATTGGTAACATCTCTTGTTACTGCATTATACGGACACTCAACTGTAATAGTTTGAGTAGCAATTTTATTAAACGGCAACAACAAAATAATTAAAGTTAATACGATAATAATTCCCAAAATTGATAAAGCAATTCTTTTCATTATAGATTTTTTCTATTAAAATTCACTAATTAATTATTGTATTAATCGATTATATAATAATCCTATTTGATCCCCTTGTGTTTTACCTATTTCAATGGAAGTTCTGTAATGAATGCCACCATACAATCTACTTATACCTGCTTCATTTGAAGCTGATTCAATTGATTTAAAAGAACGTTGCATTCCTAAGTATTGCAATTCCGTTGTATCAGTAAACGCAAAATTGTTACCATATATTTTAGTTAAAACAGTTGCCGCAGCAGCAGAAATTACACTATGGCCGCTGGTATATTCTGGAAATGGCGGAGTTTGTAAAAATGCATTCCATTCAGATTCAAGATGTTCTCTAATTACTGTTATTGGTCGTACCATTTTACTCCTGTATTTTTCATCCCAGCATGCAATAAAAGCATCAAAAATAGCGCAAGAAGTTAACGCAAAAGCTTTTGCAGTTACTATTTCATTTTTGTTTGATGCTCCGCTTATTATAGTAGTAATTCCCATCCAGTGCCCAACAGGAGTAGTTTTTTTATTGGCATAAGTTAAATGACCTTTATGTTCAGATACCAACGAATTATCATCCCAATAATAGGCAATGGTATCTTGTTCTTTGGTTCTATTTTTACTTACATCATATACTTCTTTTAGCTCTTTGTAATATTTACTAGATTTTTCTAAACTATATTCTGGAGGAGGTAAAGGTTTAAACTGAGATGCTGAATCCATTTTTAGTGGTTGTATTTTATACCAATATGGCTCTACCGCATCTAAGTAATCTGGAGGTGTTTGCTGCCATTTGCCAGCTTCTTTAAAAACACTGTAGCGAGGCATTCCACGTGTTATTTTATAGTTATCAATTGCTACTCTTTTCAAAATAATATCGGCAACAGATTCCCCAAAACTAACCGATCTATTATATATTGGTTGATCAATATTGCTAAACCGGGTAAGTAATGTTTTTGTTGAACTAGTAATACTGTCTTTAGAAAACACCAACGTTTTTGCAACTTTAAAAAAAGCAACCGATGCTGCTAATTCAAAATTATAGGATTGATTTTTTTGCGGAGTGGGGATGTTGGAGAAGCCTTTTAATTGCCTAATAATAGATTTTTCACTTGGGTAAGCAAATTTTAAAGTTTCATAATACGCAAGATTGCTATATGCATAAATTCTGCTTGCAACAGGAGGAGAAAAAATATCATAAACTATTACATCAGTCAATTTTTGAACACAGTAAAATTGTATTGCAGAACCTGTTATTGGTTTTTGCTTAGTAGGTTCCTTACAACTATTCAAGCCAATTATTAGCAAAATACTTGTATAAAAAATTCTCGATAATTTGATCATACCATCAATTTAATTTTTAACCACTTTAATTCGGCCTTTTTGGTCTATAATTTCTGCATAGTTAATACTATTATTTAGTAATAAGTAGTTGCCTGATTGAGATAAAAAGCTAGACCCAGTTAAAATTTCTTCTTTTCTTATTTTCCCGTTTTTTAAATGTATTCTACAGTATCGGTCAGTTGCTAAAAGTGGAACAATTTTTAGCTGATTGTTATTTTTAAATAATTTTAATGGACCATTATTTTGGCCACCTATTAGTGAGAGTCGATTATTTACAACTATCTCAGCTAAACCCTTACCGTTGCCACTTATATAAAAACCGCTTTGTAAAATTGATAATGGTTCAAATTCTCCTTTGCCATTTCCCTTTAAAATTAACCCATTAAAAGCATCATATCTTCCTAAATAAGGCGCCATTGAATATTCATTACCGTTAAGGGCAATATCTATATTTCCATCCCCATCAAAGTCTTTGGCAACAATTCCATAAACCGGAGCCAACTGAGCTTGTACAGGTAAGGGGTGTAAAACAAAATTAAACTGACCCTTATTTTCAATCCAGCAAGTATTAAAATTAACAACAGAAAGTGCTAATGCTCCTTTCATTATTTCAGGAGAAAATACTTCTTGCATAGTAGATTTTGCGTAAGAAGTATAATTAGGAAACCGCTCTTTCATTGCAGTCATTTCTCTTAAAAATTCATCTCTTCCTGCAATAGGAAATTCTTTAATTGGTCCATTTATTGTAGATGGTAAAAACGAACTAAACACTGCATCAAAACTGGTATTATTATCAAAGTCTTTTGCATAGGCTTTTATTGGAAATTGTGTGGATGGTTTTAAGTAGCCGTTTTGTCCAAAATTACCCACTATATAATCCATATCTCCATCATTATCTATATCTGCTGCTGTAATGCTATTCCACCAGCCCGTTTCATTGGATATATTATTGTTTACTTTAACCAACTTATTTCCTTGGTTTTGAAGGGTAATAATAGCACCCCATTCGGTTGTAATTAATAAGTCAATTTTATGATCATTATTTATATCAGACCATACAGCGCTTGTAACCATTCCTATATTTTGTAAATCAGGTGCTATTTTGCTAGTTACATCGGTAAAAATTATTTTTCCGTTTTTTGAATCATTTCTATACAAGAAACTACTTGTTGGTGAAGGGTAGCGACCAGGTATTACTCTTCCACCAATAAATAAATCTAAATCGCCATCATTGTCATAGTCTGCTGCTATGATACAACTTTTTGTTGCTCTGTTATTGGTAATGTCAATTACACTTTCGGTAAAATTTCCTTTTCCATCATTTACAAAAAAATGATCCATATATGCTTTAGACTGTGGCTCATTTTCAGCACCTCCAGAAACAATAAAAAGGTCAAGATCATTGTCGCCATCTGCATCAAACAAACATAATCCTGCATCATCTTGTAACTGAGGAATTGAACTATTAATTAATTTTTTCTTGCTAAATTGACCAGTTTTAGTTTGTGTAAAAATGGTTGCACAAAATGGAGAGCCCCCACCAGTAATGAAATCAGCTAATCCATCTCCATTAATATCTCCAACCGCTATTGATGGACCATATTGAGTAAGTTTATGTGGTATTAATCGCTGAATATCAAAATCAATAAAATCTACTTCAGCATATACATAATTAATACCTGCCAATTTAGTAATATCAGTAAACCAATTGCCAGTTGCTTTTGGTAATTGTGATGGAGGATTATTTGTAATAGCATTTTTAATATTCAACGTTAGGGTTTGATCAGACTTTGGGTGTACAATAGTTTGCTGTTTATTACCTGGCCATTCAACCCTTATCGAATCGACTAAACTGTTTTTTCCTAAACCAAAATGTGCAATATTTTCAATAGTAGAAAGATAGCCTCTGTACGGACTATTTTCATAAGTTTGATGGGTATCCTTAGCGTAAACATGAATAAAAGCACCTATTCCATTAATATTATTTGAATCACCATTTAGTTTAATACGAATAAAATGTTCATGATCTTTTTGTTCATTCAATGTATTTTCTAAAAAAGTTATTGGCATATTGGTGTTGTTCACAACTACATCAATATCTCCATCTCCATCAAAATCTGCATAAGCCATGCCTGCAGAAAAAGTAGGAATATCCCATCCCCATTCTTTTGTTTTATCAGCAAAAGTTAAGTTGCCATTATTATGAAAAATATTGTTGCTAATTTTTACAACTGGCAATTGTTTTAGTACATCCTCTAAAGGCGCATTGGCAACTGCATTTTTTCTGTAAGCCATAAAATCCATGTCCGACATGTCTTTCGGCAATCCATTCGATATTAATAAATCCCTAAAGCCATCATTGTCTACATCAACTAATAATGGCGCCCAACTCCAATCGGTTTGTGCAACTCCACTGAAATAAGCAATTTCACTAAATACAGGTATACCAATAGAATCATTTTCTTTTATAGAGAATCCCTGATTTAATTGCAAAGTATTTCTAGGATATTGATACATATAACCGAAACGTTCTGAGTTCTGAAAATTTTGATAATTCATCTCACCATGCATCATTTTTTGCCTAAAATTATCTGAAGGCATCATATCAGTTTCAATAATATCGGCTTTGCCATCATTGTTTATATCGGCAATATCATTGCCCATTGCATTTCTACTTGTATGCTTTAAATAATCAGCACAATGATCTGTAAATGTTCCGTCTTTATTATTGATGTATAAAATATTATTCGATAAATAATCATTACTAACATAAATATCTTTCCATCCATCGTTATTAATATCTGCAATACTTACCCCTAATCCATGACCTTCAATTAAAATGCCAGCTTTGGCTGAAACATCCGTAAATACTGGGTGTTTTAAAGTTTTACTAAAATTATTTTCTAATAATTTACCTGTATTGGGCCATGATCCATCTTTTCTAATAGGACGAAATTCATTCGGATAAGTTCCATCTAAATCATTTAATAAAAGATACACGTCTAAATCACCATCATTATCATAATCAAAAAATGCAGCCATTTGAGTATTAGCAACAATATTTAACCCATACTCAGCAGCCATGTCTTTAAATATCGGATAACCTGTTGCCTTATCTATTCCTTGATTTACATATAATATATTTCTTTTACTATTGCTATCTGGCAAAGTAGCTGCACAAACATAAATATCTAAAAGGCCATCATTATTAATATCTATTATACTTGCTCCCTTACTCCATTTTGCATTACCATCTACTCCCGCTTCTTTTGTAATATCTACAAAATGCAAATTGCCTTTATTAATATATAATTTATTGGATACTTGATTTCCTGTAAAATAAATATCGGGTAACCCATCATTATTAAAATCACCGATGCCAATACCCCCGCCATTATTAATGTATTCATAGTTTAAAACATTCAGTTGCGGACTTTCTGTTATTTGATTAACAAATTGAATACCAGATTTTTCGGCACTAATTTCTCTGAACAAAGGCTCGTGCTTATTACAAGCTAAAAACGGAAGAGAAATAATTAAATAAAAAATGTATCTCATGAAATTTTTATGAATAGATTTGGCATAGCTATTTACTTGCAAAATACACATTATGAAACGATTACTTGCTTTTTACACAATACTATGTTTTATTTTTTCAGTAAATATAAATGCTCAGGATCCCTGGAAAATTGCTGCGACCAACATTAACCCTGTTAATTATTATGGTATTACAGTTGCCAATGGAATGATTGGCATTGTTTCATCACCAGAGCCCTTTAAAGTTAAAGATGTTGTGTTGGCCGGTGCCTATGATCAATACGGTAGAGGAAGAGTAAGCAATTTCTTGCGCAGTTTTAATTTGCTCAATATGCAATTAGGTATTGATGGAAAAAATATTGCTGCAAGTGATGTGCAGAACATGAAGCAAGAATTAGATATGAAACAAGCAGGATTTACTTGTTCTTTTGATTATGGCGATAAAGCAACTGTAAGCTATACCTACTATTCTTTACGGCATTTGCCTTTTACCGTTTTAATGGATGTTACTATAACTGCTAAGAAAGATATTTTGATGAGTACAGCAAGTGTAATGGAAGCTCCCGATGCATTAAAAGATGTACAAAATTATTACAATGAAATTGATCGACCGCATGTAACTATTAGCCTGCTGACGTCTTCGGCTAAAAGTCCGACTGGTAAATTATTAATGTGTGCTTCAAATACTTTTCTTTTTTCAGAAAAACATGGCACAGAACCTCGGGTTATTCATGAAATGTGGGATAACAACATGCATTTAATGAAATTCAATAAAAAGATAAAAGCAGGTGAATCCTATCGTTTTTCTATTGCTGGTTCATCTATTACAAGTGCTCATCATGATGATGCATTGAATGAAGCAGAAAGGATGACCATCTTTGCCAAGTTGGAAGGAAGAGAAAGGTTACTAGAATTTCATAGAAAGGCATGGGAAAAATTATGGGCAAGTGATATTCAAATTGAAGGAGATGAACAATCGCAACAAGATATTCATAGTATGTTGTACCATTTATATTCTTTTGTTAGAGAAGGAACCGATATGAGCCCATCCCCAATGGGTTTAAGTGGATTGGGATATAACGGTCATGTTTTTTGGGATACAGAATTATGGATGTATCCAACCATTTTAGTATTACATCCAGAAATGGCTAAAAGCTTGGTAGAGTATAGATTTCAAAGGTTAGCTGCTGCAAAGAAAAATGCATTTAATCATGGATATAAGGGCGCAATGTTTCCTTGGGAAAGTGCAGCTACAGGTGTAGAGGAAACACCAGTATGGGCATTAAGCGGCCCCTTTGAACATCATATTACAGCATGTGTTGGCATTGCGGCTTGGAATTATTATTGCGTTACCCAAGATAAGGAATGGCTTAGAGAAAAAGGCTGGCCAATATTAAAAGAAACTGCTAATTTTTGGGCAAGCAGAGTAGAAAGAAATGGACCAGGTAAATTTGATATTAAAAATGTTGTAGCGGCTGATGAGTGGGCCGAAAATGTAGATAATAATGCATGGACCAATGCATCTGCCAAAGCAGTATTGAAATATGCAACTGATGCTGCTAAAATATTGGGTATAGCTGCTGATGACGATTGGATGAATGTTGCACAAAATATTCCTATTCTAAAAATGGATAATGGAGTAACTCGTGAACATGCTACTTATAATGGTGAGGGCATTAAACAAGCAGATGTAAATCTGTTGGCTTATCCTTTGAAGGAGGTAAGTGATCCAAAACAAGTAAGAAAAGACCTTGAATATTATGAAACAAGGGTACCTACTGAAGGAACACCAGCAATGACTCAAGCCATTTTTGCGTTATTATATGCCAGATTGGGTGATGGTGAAAAAGCATTTCATTTTTTTCAGGATGCGTATATTCCTAATTTAAATCCTCCATTAAGGGTAATTGCAGAAACTAAGGGTGGAACCAATCCATACTTTGCAACAGGGGCAGGAGGTATTTTACAAAGTGTAATGATGGGCTTTGGAGGGTTAGAAATTACTCCCGAAGGCATAACTCAAGTTAAATCTTCATTACCTCAAAAATGGAAAAAATTGACCATTACAGGCATTGGTGTTACTAATAAGACATTTGTAGTTAAATAATTTTTCTTATTTTCGAACTGTTGAAAAAAGGTCTTGCCATATTAATGCTAGCTTTTCTACTCTTTAATTGGGGTGGATATAGAATACTATCTAATTATTTTGAACTTCGTGCTGAGGAAAACTTCCAAGCAGCATTAGATCAAGATATTTATGATGAAGCGGCACTATTACATATAAAAGTACCCTCTAATTTACCTTACACCAACAGCACACCATCTTATGAAACAGCTACTGGTAATGTTGAAATAAATGGTGTTTCTTACACATTTGTAAAACGTCGTTTTATTAATGATTCATTGGAATTGTTATGTATTCCAAATGCAGAAAAAACAGGAATTAGAAATGCAAGAGATAATTTTTTCCAACTTGCTAATGATTTTGTAAGTAATAATACAAGTAAAAAAACAAATTCTTCACATCCACATACCAGTAAATTTTCTATTCAAGATTACACTAATCACCATTTCTTTTCTTGGCAGTTTAGTAATAGTAATTTAGTAGAAATTAAATGGAAAACTGCAAGGTATAATTTGGGAGATGATTTTACCTCTCTTCAAGACCGACCTCCTCAAATTTAATGCTGGTACATTAAGCATTTTCTCTGTATTCACTTTTCAATTTTTTTTATGAAGAAGACCTTTATGGGCCTTGCTTTTATTGTATGTATGTTCTCCTGTAAGAACAGCAATGAGTATAAAGCTTTTTTACATAATCCAACTTTATTTAGCGCAACCGTTCATGAGTTGAATACAGTTGTAATGGGTAATAATTTTCCTCCAATGGTTGCATCACGCAACTATGCCTATGCTGCTATTGCCGCTTATGAAGTAGTTGCAGCGGCTTATCCTCAACAATATCAATCTTTAAGTAATCAGTTAAATGGACTAAAAACGGTTCACTCACCAAAATTAACGGAGGATGTAGATATTGAATTAGCAGTACTAATTGCTTATATCAAAGTAGGTGAAGCAGTTACTTTTCCAGAGGGGAGTATGAAGGAATATAGAGATAGTATTATTCGGGTTGCTAAGGAAAAAGGTCTTTCTAGCAAAATAGAAAAAGCATCTATATTTTTTGCAGATAGTATTGGTATGGAAATTATTAGATGGAGTAAAAAAGATAATTATTTACAAACCCGAAGTGCAGAAAAATATGCAGTAATTGATGTTCCAGGAAGATGGGTTCCTACACCACCATTGTATGCTTCTGCTGCAGAACCACATTGGCAAGAAATCAGACCAATGGTATTAGACAGCGCCGGAATTTTTGCACCACCACCACCTCCAACTTTTAATATCACCGATAAAAAAAGTAAGTATTATCAAGAAATATTATTAATTAAAAATGCAATTGATAGTTTAACTCCAGAACAAAAACATATAGCAGAGTTTTGGGATGATAATCCTTTTAAAATGAATGTAGTTGGACACGCAATGTATGGCAGTAAAAAATTCTCACCTCCCGGCCATTGGATGAGTGTTGTTGGAATTGCTTCATTAAAAGCAAAAGCAGATTTTGCAACTACTGTTTATGCTGTAGCTAAAACTTCAATTGCTTTATTTGATGCTTTTATTCAATGTTGGTATGTAAAATATAAATACAATACGGTTCGTCCAGAAACGGTAATCAATAAATATATCGACATCAATTGGAGACCTTTTTTACAAACACCAGCTTTTCCTGAATATACTTGTGGGCATTCAACTATTTCATCAGCAGCAGCCGAAGCATTAACCAGTGTTTATGGCGATAACTTTCAATATACAGATTCAACAGAAGTAGAATTTGGGATTCCTAACCGCTCATTTAAATCTTTTAGGCATGCATCAGAAGAAAATAATTGGGCTAGGTTTTATGGAGGACTTCATTTTCACAATTCATGTATTATTAGTACCGATATTGGTAAAAAAGTGGGGCAACAAATTGTTACTCGCTTAGTTATGAAAAAATAATTA
>JAYTXG010000099.1:0-3025 GCA_043743375.1 Sphingobacteriia bacterium | reverse complement strand
CCAAACGACATATTAGTATTTGGGCCAAATGGTAAAACCGTAAGAGCCAGAACGCACAACCAAAAGCGCTTGGTTCAAGCAGCCGATAAAAATGATATTGTATTTGCTATAGGGCCAGCAGGTACGGGGAAAACCTACACTGCCGTTGCATTAGCAGTAAGAGCACTTAAAAATAAACAGGTTAAAAAAATAATTCTTACTCGGCCTGCAGTTGAAGCAGGAGAAAGTTTAGGTTTTTTGCCTGGTGATTTAAAAGAAAAAATTGACCCATATCTCCGACCATTATATGATGCTTTAGATGATATGATTCCTGCTGATAAATTGGGTTATTATATGACTACCCGAACCATAGAAATTGCGCCCTTGGCTTATATGAGGGGAAGAACGCTGGATAACGCTTTCATCATTTTAGATGAAGCTCAAAATACCAACGACTTGCAATTAAAAATGTTTCTTACGCGAATTGGTGCCAATGCAAAAGCAATTATTACTGGAGATCCTACTCAAGTAGATTTACCCCGAAATATGCGAAGTGGTTTAGAAAAATCAACCCGAATTCTTCAAAATATTGATGGAATCGCACATATACAATTAGATGAAGAAGACGTGGTAAGACATAAATTGGTAAAAGCTATAATTAAAGCTTACGAAAAGGATAAAGATAAAGAAGAATCAGTTCATGGTCATTCAAATCATAGATAATACTTTTGTACAGATATGAATAAACGACTAATAATTTGCGCTATTGCATTTATTGTAACAAAAGTTGATCTTAATGCTCAACGACCATCTACAATTGGTAAACCAAAAGTGGAAAGTAGGTCTGCTGAAAATATATTTTCGCCCACAGGTTTCTCTGGTATTGGAACATTGAGCCCCAGTGCCCCTTTTGAAATTAAAAAAGGAATAGGCAACTCGAGGAATAAAAACATTCTATTAAAATTAAGTAATGAATGGGCAGATGGTGGGCAGAATGAACCTTCAATTATGTTTTCAAATGGAGACATTACGAATCCAAAAAACGTGAGCTATTGGACTATTGGTGCCCGTGTTTCTGGTGATAATATTTTAAAAACAGCACAAACTTTTAAAATCTCACACAAAGCTGGAACCGATGATGTTGAAAAAGAATTTTTTTCTATAGACTCTTATGAAGGCAGGGTTAAAATTGGCGACGTAAATACCCAAATTGATGGCTATAAATTATATGTTGAACAAGGCATATTAACCGAAAAGGTAAAAGTTGCAATTAAGAACTCAAAAGATTGGTACGACCATGTGTTTGATAAAAGTTATTCTTTAATGCCATTAAATCAATTAGATAAATTCATTAAAACCAATAAACATTTGCCAGGTGTGCAAACAACTGAACAAGTAATGAATGAAGGTTTAGATTTAGGAAAGATGAATGCCTTGATGTTAAAGAAAATCGAAGAACTTACTTTGTATACCATTCAATTAAAAAAGGAATTGGATGAAACAAAAAAACTCATCAAGAAAAGAAAATAATTATTTAGTTTCTTTTAAAATATCATGTCCCATCTTATCTCTTTTAGTTTGAAGATATCTTTCATTATGTACATTGGAAGGCACTTCAATTGGCACTACATCAATAATGGTTAATCCGTGTCCTTTTAACCCAGCTCTTTTTTTAGGATTATTACTCATTAAACGAATATTTTGAATACCCAGTTGACGTAAAATTTGTGCCCCTACTCCATAATCGCGTTCATCCATGCCAAAACCCAATTGCAAATTAGCTTCTACAGTATCCATTCCATCTTCTTGTAATTTGTAGGCCTTTAATTTATTAATTAGTCCTATACCCCTACCTTCTTGGTTCATATACAATATAACACCCTTCCCTTCTGCTTCTACCATTCGCATTGCCTTGTGTAATTGATCACCACAATCGCAGCGAAGGCTTCCTAAAATATCACCTGTAAAACAACTGCTATGAACTCTTGTAAGTACTGCATCACCTTCTTTCCAAGTTCCTTTTACTAGGGCCAAGTGTTCTGCACCACTTAATTTTTCTTTAAATGCTACTAAAGTAAAATGCCCAAATTGAGTGGGCATATCTACTCTTACTATTTCTTCAATTAATGAATCAGTTTTTAGCCTGAAATCAATTAAATCTTTAATACTGATAATTTTCAGATTGAATTTCTCGGCAATGATCTGTAATTGAGGTAGTCTTGCCATTGTACCATCTTCATTCATCACTTCTACTAAAACACCTGCCGATTCAAAGCCTGCCAAACGAGATAAATCGATTGTTGCCTCTGTGTGTCCACTTCTGCGAAGCACTCCCCCTTTTTTTGCTTTTAATGGAAAAATATGCCCCGGTCTTCCTAAATCGGAAGGTTTAGTTGTAGGATTAATTAAAGCTTGTATTGTTTTTGCCCTGTCTTGTGCAGAAATTCCAGTTGTTGCACCTTCACCAATAATATCCACCGAAACCGTGAAAGCTGTTTCGTGTAGAGAGGTATTAGAACTTACCATTGGAGTTAATAATAATTCAGCACAACGCTCTTCAGTTAATGCCGCGCATATTAAACCACGGCCTTCTTTACTCATGAAATTAATTACTTCAGGTGTTACAAAACGTGCAGCAATAATAAAATCACCCTCGTTTTCGCGATCCTCATCATCAACTACAATAACCATTTTGCCATTGCGAATGTCTTCAATGGCCGCCTCAATACTATCAAGCATATTTACTATTTAAAAGTAAAATTACTAAAACCATTTCAGAAGCAACCATCCTAATTCCGTGCAAAAAACCAAATAATCAGTAGAAATCCCCTTTGAAAAAGTGTAAAACTTTGCTAGCATTGACTATAAATTCTAAAATATTATGCAGGAAAAAAGCATTTTTTATATATTTCTATTGTATGCTACAACTGCAAGCACACAAATTTCTACTGGAAATATTAATGGGAAAACCACTTTTAATAATGAGCAATATGTAAATGTTACCATTGAATTAAGTAACGACTTAAATGGATTAAAACAAAAAACA
>JAYTXG010000098.1:0-2933 GCA_043743375.1 Sphingobacteriia bacterium | reverse complement strand
GTGAGGTAGAGCAGCGGTAGCTCGTCGGGCTCATAACCCGAAGGTCGGAGGTTCGATCCCTCCCCTCGCAACTCCAAAGGCCCTGATGGGCCTTTTTTAATTAATCTTACATTGAAGTGAAAGCAGGTTTTGTAAATATTTTTGGTAAACCCAATGCGGGTAAAAGCACCCTCCTCAATGCGTTGATTGGAGAAAAAATGGCTATTGTATCACCCAAAGTGCAAACAACGCGCCATAGAATTAAAGCCTTTTTAAATAAGCCAGGCGAATACCAGATTATTTTTTCTGATACCCCAGGTATAATCGACCCAAAATATAAACTCCATCAAAAAATGATGGACACAGTTAAAGGCGCATTGGAAGATGCTGACCTTGCCTTATTAATGGTAGATGCCAATGAATCTTTTGAAGAATGTGATGCCATCTTTTCTTCATTGAAATTGAGGGTTCCAGCACTCGTTATTTTAAATAAAATTGATATTGCCGGTAATGGAAGAATAACATTGGCTGAATCTTTTTTTGGCGAAAAAACGTACTGTAAAAAAGTAATTAAAATTGGGGCTCTAGAAAAATTACACTTGAATAAATTGCTTGCAGCAATTATTGAATTGTTGCCAGAAGGAGTTCCATTTTATAATGAAGATGACTTAAGCGATTTGCCCACAAAATTTTTTGTAGCTGAAATGATTCGCGAAAAAATTTATAATTTATTTTCTGATGAGATTCCATACCACACTGCAATATTGGTAAACGAATTCAAAGAAAAAGAAACATTGGTTAAAATTCAAGCTGATATTATTGTTCATCGTGAAACACAAAAAGCAATAATTATTGGCGACAAAGGAAAAATGATTCGTCAGATTGGAATGGATGCACGCAGAGATATTGAAGCATTTTTGCAACAAAAAGTATTTTTAGAACTATTTGTAAAAGTTCGTCCAAAATGGCGCGATAATGATTTACAATTAAAAGAATATGGCTACCAATAATATGGAGCTGATTACCTAATCTTTGAATAAGAACACATGAGTTACACAGTAGCAATAGTAGGAAGGCCAAATGTTGGGAAAAGTACTTTTTTCAATCGATTACTTGAGCAAAGAAAGGCAATTGTAGATGATATTAGCGGTGTTACGCGCGATAGACAATATGGAGTTGCAGATTGGAATGGTAAAGTATTTAACTTAATAGATACAGGAGGATTTGTTCCTAGAAGTGAAGATATTTTTGAAAAAGAAATTCGTAAGCAAGTTACTATTGCTATTGATGAAGCAAATGCTATCATTTTTATGGTTGATGTAGAAACGGGGATTACCGATTTGGATGAAGCAATGGCCGATCTTCTTAGAAGAAGTAGCAAACCAGTTTTTGTTGTTGTAAATAAAGTTGATAACGGCGCAAGGGAATTAGAAGCATCAGAATTTTATAGCCTCGGTTTTGAAAACACTTTTTTCTTGAGCAGTATTTCTGGAAGCGGAACTGGCGATTTATTAGATGCAATTGCCGTAGCTATTCCTGCTGAGTCTACAACAGAATCAGACCATGAAAATTCATTACCAAAATTTGCTATAATTGGTCAGCCTAATGTTGGTAAATCATCATTACTTAATGCTTTGATAGGCGAGGAGCGTACTATAGTGAGTGATATTCCTGGCACAACCCGTGATACTATTCATACCCACTATAAATTGTTTCAGAAAGAGTTTATGCTGATTGATACAGCAGGTATTCGTAAAAAAAGTAAAGAAAAAGATGATCTAGAGTTTTACTCAATCATAAGGGCAATTAGGGCGATGGACGAAGCTGATGTTTGTTTATTGGTAATAGACGGACATAAGGGTATTACTGCACAGGATATAACTATATTCAGTCTTGCTACCAGAAAAGGAAAAGGAATTGTGATACTTGTAAATAAGTGGGATCTTGTTTCAAAAGAAACCAATACTGCAAGAGACTATGAAAAACTACTTAAGCAAAAACTAGCACCTTTTAATGATGTTCCGATCTTATTTATTTCAGTTACCGAAAAAACAAGAATTTTTAAAGCAATAGAACTTGCCCTTAAAGTATATGATAGTAAAATGCGCAAAGTGGCAACTTCTGCCTTGAATGATATTATGTTAAAGGCTATTGAGAGTTATCATGCTCCAGTTGTAAGGGGGCACTCTATTAAAATTAAATTTGTAACACAATTACCAACTCAAGTGCCTTCTTTTGCCTTTTTTACCAATTTCCCTGATGATATTAAAATGCCATACAGAAATTACCTAGAAAACCAATTGAGGGCTAATTTTGACTTTGAAGGGGTGCCAATTCGGATTTTTTTTAGAAAAAAGTAAAAAAATCGTTAAAAAATTTGTAAAAATTAAGATCGTTTATTACCTTTATTATAATAAAAACAAAAAACAAGTACAAATGAAAAAAGTATTCACAATTCTAGCTGTAGCAGGTTTAATGACTGCTTGTAACAATGCTGAAAAAACTAACGCAGCTGTTGATAGCTCTAAAACTGCTATGGACACTGCAAAAGCTGCTATGGACACTGCAAAAGCTAAAATGGACACTACAAAAAAAGCTAAAATGTAATTCTAAGTACTCGTTACTTTATTTTACTTCTTGCAAGAAGGTCCTCCCGATTAATCGGGAGGATTTTTTTTGTGCCAGTTTGTATTTGTTTAGTCGTTTTAAAGTAATGGCATTAATATTGTCCTTCTACCACTATTAGCCCTGTAACCATAAAATTGGTGGTATGGTGACAATTTGACCAAATATACAAGCATGATTAAAGATAATTTTATTTTTAGGGTGGATGATGATTCAGATTTTATGCCGATTATTCCGATTGCCGAACATGAAAGCGATCAGGATAAAGCAATGATTATTCCAGATGAACTACCAATTCTTCCATTAAGAAATACTGTTTTATTCCCAGG
>JAYTXG010000097.1:0-5167 GCA_043743375.1 Sphingobacteriia bacterium | reverse complement strand
ATTAAACCATCTACAACTTCCTTACTTTTTATTTTAGATCGCAACTCGTTTTCTTTGGCTTGCAAGGCGTTGCGCAAATTGTAAAATGCTTGGTCTGTTTCGTTTAGTTTTTTCTCATCATCTTCCTTTCTGCGAAGCAATACCAGTAAGGCTTTGTGGCTATCTTGTAAAGCGTTTTCACCATCAACAATATTGGTGGTGGCTTCGGTAAATTGTGCCGTATTAGTTTCAATTTGCAAGTGCAAATCGTTTAATTGTTTTTGTTTGAAACTAAGCTCTTGCTGCAACGTACTAATTTTACTTTGTTGACGAGTTAACTGTAAATTGTGCTCGTTATATTGTGCCGATGTTTGTTGGTAATCATGCTCCGCCAACTTGTAATCTTGCTCTACTAATTTTAGTTCCTCATTAGCCTGCAACAATTGCTGGTTAAGGGTTTGCAACGTTTCTCTTGTTGTTGCAATGGCTTCCTGTTCATCTTCCAAACGCAACATAAAATCTTCCAAACGTTGGTTGGCATTGGCTTGTGCAGCTTGTGAATTTTCTATTTTATTTTTGGCAGCAAATACTTGATTGGTTAATTGATTGATGTCGTTTTCGGTTTGCTTAATAGCTTTTTCCTGCAACTGACCATTGTAACCAATTACCCGATTGTGCGTGGTTTGAATTTCTGCTTTTAACGATTGCACAACAGCATCCAACATAATAATTTCATCGTTCAGCTTCTCTAAATTTTTTGCACGACCAATTTTTTTACCTTCAAACAAACCAATGCTTCCGCCAGTTAACGTGTATTTGCCTTTAACAAACTTGCCTGTTTTTTCTATTATAATTATGCCTTTGCTATTAGTAAAAGCCTCATCATTTTCTGCGATAAAAACATTTTGTAAAAGGTGCTCAGCCAGTGTCTTATAATCATCATCCACTTCAATTACGTCTAATGCTTTGATGGTATTTTCTGGTTGCAACACATTCAAAATTTCTTGACCTTTCAATTGATCTAACAAAAAGAAATTAGCCTTCCCTTTTTTATTATCGTCCAATAATTTTATGGCCTGCATACCTTCCCCCAAATTATTAACCACGTAATAATTGAGGTAAGGTTCCAACACATTTTCAACGGCTGTTCTGTAAGCTTCGTTTACATAAATAATATCAGATAAAATTGGTGCCGAATAATTCCAATTTGGATTTTTATGTAGAAACTTTATGCTCTCAGGATAACCTTCCATTGAGTCAATCAAACTCTTCAACAAGGCGTATTCATTGCGTTTGCTGTCTAATTTTCTATTCTCGTCAGTTAGCTGATTACGCAAAACTTCCAAAGCTTGTTGCGTAGTTAAAATATTTTGTTTAGTGGCTTCATGTTGGGTTAATAATTCTAGTAAATCAATACGTTTTTGGGCCAACAAATCTTCCTTTTCAATGGCTTCACTTTCCAATTGTTTTAATTGGTAGTTTCTACTTTCTTGTTCATCTTGCAATTGAGCAGACGAACGTTGTATGTTGTTAATAGATGTATCTGCAACAGCTACTTTTTTCTCTGCATCAAACTGGTTGCGCTGAATATTTTGATATTGATTTCGCAAGCTATCTAAACCAACTCGTTTATCATCAAATACTTGGCGTTTATCATCTACATCTTGCTTAGCATTGGTAACTTTAAACTGCAATTCTTGCAATTGGTTGCTCTCGTCGCCTACTTGTATTTGTGTAAATTGTATGCTACCGCCCAAGTTTTTCAACTGCCCTTCTGCACGTTGCAAAAAGTTTTTAAGGTTGGTTTCTTTTTCTTTTAAAAAATATAACTTTTGTGAAGCTAAATTCTTCTCATTCTCTTTACCACGTAAGCTTTGCTGCAAGTCGTTAAACTCAACCTGCATACTGTGCAAGGCTTTTTCCTTCTCAATAAACCCAACTTTTTCTTGTTCTATTGCCGCTTCTTCTGTAGCAATTTCTGTATCTAAACGCATTTTTTTATTGGCTTCGTTTTCCTGCTGATTATTCAAATTTTTGTAGGTAACGTTAAAGCCTTCTAAAGCTGCTTTTGCTAGTTCAACGGCAATTTCTCTGTGTTCTTTTTTAAGCTCAAAATACTTCTCCGCTTTCTTGGCTTGATTCTCTAACGTTTTAAGTTGATTGTTAATTTCAAACAGTAAATCTTCAATGCGTGCTAAATCTTGCTCGGTTGCATCCAACTTACTTTTGGCTTCTTTTTTACGTGTTTTGTAAATCGTAATACCCGCTGCTTGTTCTAGCATTCTTCTTCTGCTATTTTCTTTGTCACGAATAATATCGTCCACCATTCCCAGTTCAATAATGGCGTAACTGTCCGTGCTAATGCCAGTATCTAAAAACAAATTATGAATATCCTTTAATCGGCAGCTCACATCGTTTAACCGATATTCACTATCTCCATTTTTATAAAATTTTCTGGTAACCGTAACCGTGCTAAACTCGGTTGGTAATAGGTTTCTTGTATTTTCAAAAGTTAAACTTACCTCTGCCAATCCGCTGGCACTGCGGGTTTTAGAGCCATTAAAAACTAATGCTCCTTGATTTTCGCTGCGCAAAGCACTAATTTTTTGTTCGCCAATTACCCAACGGATACTATCAATAATATTGCTTTTACCACAACCATTTGGGCCAATGATACCAGTAATACCTTCATCGAAAGTGACTACCGTTTTATCAGCAAAACTTTTGAACCCCTTAATTTCCAAACTCTTTAAACGCATACCCAAACCTGTTTTAGTATTTGCGAACATACGTTTTTGTAACCTCAAATACTACATGCCTAAACCAACTGTGGAGAAGTGGTGACTAAACTGTTTTGTATCAAAATGGTGCAATGAAAAAAAGAATTTGGTGAGGTTTGGGAATTTAAAAAACGTGCACTAGTAACTAATATTAGATATATATATAAATACATTTTATAGATAGGATTTTATCAGTTGCATTAGATGTTGAATATTATATAAAAGAAGATATACTTCCGTTTGCCCTACTCTTACTAATACTATATTATATATTTATGCTATTTCTACAGTTTAATTTTAAATCCACTATTGAAAATAAAACCATCAGTTGGAGTGTAAACTTCTCTGAATTGTGGATTTTGAATGGTTCCAGAAAACATATTTTCGTATCGTGATTGGCGGCTGTCCAAGAAATTCTCTAAGTTAGCAAATAAACTAAAATATTTGAATTTATACTCGCCCGAAATACCCATAATCCAATAATCTCTTACTTTTTCACTATTAGTTAAATATTGTTTTCCTACATAAAAAACCTCATATGCCAAACGCAATTTCTCCTCCCACTCGTACATAATATTTACATTTAAGCGGTGCTTTGCTGTTAAAGGATTTACGATTGACGTGGTGTTAAAATTTCTATTTGCGTCAATAAAAGTGTAACCAATATAGCAAGAAATATCATTAAAACGAAGTTTTACATTGGTTTCAAAACCTTTACTTACAATGTTTCCATTGGCATTAGAGAACGCAAAATTATTGTTTGTTGGTACTTGATTTAAAATAATTGGATTGTTGATACTAGTATAAAAAAATAGTTGATTAATAGACAAACTCACATCTTCAAAAATGGTTGTTTTATAATTTAAGTCGGCATTTAAGCCATACGATTTTTCGGGGCTAATTTTTGAAAAGTCAAGTGGATTGATATTTTGAAAAGCTTTTTCTTCTGCATCTTCAGAAAATATGGTTGGATTTTTATAGCCCAAACCACCACCAATTCTTGATGTTAGCTTTTTGTTGATTTTATAAAGTAACGATAAACGAGGCAAAACAAAAACGTTGTTTTTGTCTGAAATATCTAATCGTAAACCACTTTCTAAAATAAAATTATCTGAAACTTTTAAGTTATTTTGAACATAAACGCCAAAAGCAGAATTATAATAATCTAATTTATTTACAACTGAATTTACTTGTTTAAAATTGTCAGAAACAAAGCTCGCACCTAAAATCCACTCTGACTTTTCGTTTGGAATTAGATAGTTTGCTTCGCTAAAAGTAGAAATTTGTTGCCCTTCAAAATTGTACGTTGATCGTAAAATCTGCCGATTAAAATAACCAATACTATTTTTAAGTGTCAAGATATTTTTATTTGAAAAGATCTTTTCAAATTTCGCTTGAGTAGAATATCTATTGCTGTTGTTTTTTTCAAAAAACGTATGAGTTGCATCGGCTTTATTATCAATTACCTGCATATCGCCACCTGTACGCTTCTCAAAACCTGCATTTACACCAAAACTGAATGTGGTGTTGTTATTTGGGTAATAGAAAAAATTTGGATGTATCGTAAATCTATCAAATTTTGGAATATCCGAAAACCCATCATTGTTAGCATCATAGGCTTTTTGAAAATTGCCTGAAGTAAAAATTGTTAAGCCTGTTTTTTTATACTTTTCAGCGTAAAAACTACTTAAATCTAAAGCTTGGGTTTGGTTAATATTGGCTAAAAACAATAGTTCTCGCTTATCTGTTGGCACTTTTGTAATCAAATTTATTAGGCCTGCAATTGCCCCACCGCCATAAAGTGTTGAGGTTGATCCTTTGATAACTTCGGCTCTTTTTAAGTTCAAAGGCGGAATTTGCATAATGCTTAAACCGCCTGCAAAACCCGCATATAAAGGAAAACCATCTTGCAAAAGTTGGGTATATTTTCCATCTAAGCCTTGTATGCGTATGCTAGCACTTGCAGAAACCTGCGAAGTTTGTTGTGTTTGAATACCTGTACTTTCTGTAAGCAACATTTTTATATTACCAGGTTGCATGGTAGATTTTTCGTTCAATTCTTCGCCTGAAATTGTTTCAATTCGAGTAGGAATATTTTTAATATTTCTACTACTTCGGGTAGTTGCCACTACAACAACTTCGTCCAACTTTTCTGCCGATGATTCTAAATATATTTCAACCAATTTTAGTAGTGGAAATATGAAAGTCTTCTCTTTTGTACCATATCCAATTGATTTAAAACGAATTATTCGCTTGCCATTTGGGATATCTTTAAGTTCGATAAACCCTTTTTCATCAGACGTTCCTCCATTTTCAGTTCCTTCTAGTATAATTGAAACGCCTAATAATGGTTCTTTAGTTTTTTCATCAATGATAGTTGCTTTGAAAGTATTTTGAGCTTTAGCTAA
>JAYTXG010000096.1:0-1537 GCA_043743375.1 Sphingobacteriia bacterium | reverse complement strand
GAGCTATCATAAAACTTTAAAATAGTATTGTCGAAAAACTTCGGTTTAAATGATGGGTTCAGATTAAACTGATCATATACTTGTAAAAAATTTCCAAAGAAATCAAATCCAAAAAACTTACCAGAAGGATAAATAATTTGATTTTTAATAACCCAATAATTTCCAGCAGGAACATAGTTTTGTTGAATTACTAGCGTATCTAGCAATTGCATTTGTTGTTGTTTTAACAACTTTAAATCAACACTTTGAATTCTCCAGTCGGTTTCACTAATATTAATATATCCCGAAAAGAGTGGCTCATAAAGTCTTTTTGGAATTACTTTGATTCTACTAACTTCTTTCCCGAATTCAAAAAAAGTTCCTTCAAATTTATATTTATAAAAATTCAACGCATTTTTTGCAATTGGAGATATAAATCCTCTTGGATTTAAACTTCTACCAACAGTAATAGTATTTTCATAAAAATCTATTATTTGAGGGCTGCTAAAACCAAACCCATCACTTTGGCCACTTACCTTAGTTGATATTACTTCTATTTTTCTTTTATTGGGTTCTTCAACTGAATATTTTGCTATAGTTTCCGATAAAAACAACATTTTCCTTTTACTAGTATCGCCATCTTCAAAATCAACTTTTTGACCGAAAAAAGATTTTGGATAATTGCGTAATTGTAATTGCCCTTTAATGTAAACGTCGCAACTAAACTGTTTGATTTCTTTTAAATGTACTTCTCTACTTCCAATTGCATTTCTGATGATAGCATAAGCTGGATCTTCTCCTCCCGATTTTACTGTTACATCTTTTAAATCGTATTGGCGAGGTTCAAGTTCAAAATCAACAACTAAATCTGTATTGGCCAATTTTATTTTTTTTTCAATGGTAGTAAAACCAACAAATTGACCAACTAATGTATATTCACCAGCATCAAGAGTGATACTATAAAAACCATTTTTATTAGCAGAAACGCCCTTGGTTGTTCCTTTTACAAGTATTGAAGAAAAAGCCAACGGCTTATTTTCTTTTCCAGAACGAATTATACCACTAACGGTTGTTGCATTTAAATTACAGAGCAAAAGAAAAGTAACAAGTGAGCAGTAAGTTTTGCTCATTTAGCTATTTTTTCTTGCCATGCTAGCATACCACCTACTACATTAATTGTATTTGTAAAACCAGCTGTTTCTAAAATTAAGCAAGCCTGACCACTTCTATTTCCACTTCTGCAATAAATATAAACTGGCTGATCTTTCATTTCTTCTAATTCATCAATTTGCATTGTCTGAATTTTTCCTAATGGATGTAAAATTCCACCAATATTAAATTCAGCATGTTCATGAGGTTCTCTTACGTCAAGTAAATTAAATTTTTCACCTGCATCAATTTTCGACTTTAGTTCTTCTACGGTAATAGTTTGCATAAATTATTATTGAATAGTTATTAATTTTGTAGTGTCTTTTACAGGAGCTGTATCACTGATATATAAATCGATTATTTGTCCTTGTCGAATTTTATTAATTAATCTTTCTCCACTTATACCAAG
>JAYTXG010000095.1:0-2110 GCA_043743375.1 Sphingobacteriia bacterium | reverse complement strand
ATTTTAAACCACTCGGTATAAGCAGATGGATCATTGATTAATAATTGCTCCATTTTTTGGAATGAAACATATTTAAAGTTGGCTACCTCTTCGGGATCCACTTTTACTATTCCATCATAGTAACCTATTAATACATGATCAAATTCATACTCTGTTAAGCCATTTAAAAAGGGGGCCTTATATATAAAGTCAAATGCTTTTATTAAATCTGTTTGAAATCCCATTTCTTCTTTTAAGCGCCTATTTGCTGCAGCTAAGGTTTTTTCATTTGGTCGTGGGTGGCTGCAACAACTATTGGTCCATAATCCACCACTATGGTATTTACTCAATGCTCTTTGTTGTATTAACATTTCTCCATCGTTATTAAAAATAAAAACGCTGAAAGCCCTATGTAGTAAGGCTTTTTCATGCGCTTCCATTTTCTCCATTGTACCAATGGAGTTATCTAGTTCATCAACAAGAACTACTTGTTCTATCATTTTTATTTGATTCACTTACAAAAGATTCAATTGACTTCTTATGCCGGCTTTAGCAAGAATATAAAATTTACCATAATCAGGTATCCGAACTCGTTCGTGAAGAATTTTTTGTGGTGCTACTTTTTTAATTTTTTTAAACAATGATAGATAATATTTATAAGCAACATAAACACCAAACCTAACTTTTAATGGCAAATGAATAATGCCTTCATAAGCATTATCAAAATCCTTTTGAATATCAGCTTCAATCAAGTTCTTATCTTGTTCGGTAAAATTATTAAAATCACATTGAGGAAAATAAACTCTATCTAAGCCTTCAAAGTCTGCTTTTAGGTCTCTTAAAAAATTTACTTTTTGAAATGCCGATCCAAGGCTTTTAGCAGCTGGTTTTAATGTTTCATATTGTTGTTTATCGCCTTCGCAAAAAACTATTAAACACATTAATCCAACAACTTCTGCACTTCCATATATATATTCTTCATAACCAATGCGATCATAATTTCTTTTATTTAAATCTAATTCCATGCTATACAAGAAAGCATCAATTAGTTTTAAATCAATTTTAAACTCGTTCACCGTAATTTGAAAACTATTTAAAATAGGGTTGAGACTTATTTTCCTTTCTATTGCTTTATACGTTTCTTCTTTGAATTCTGCTAAAAGCAATTGTTTATCAAACTCATGAAAGGTATCTACTATTTCATCGGCAAATCTTACAAATCCGTAGATATTAAAAATAGGAATACGGATGTCTTTATGAAGCAATCGAATAGAAGAAGAGAAGCTAGTACTGTATTTCTCAGTAGTAATTCTGCTACACTCTTTACTAACTTCATGAAAAAGATTCAACATAATATTATTGAATATTAAAAATATAAAATATATACTAGCATCCAAAATATTTTACTACTTCCCCAGCTACTACTTCCCCACTAATTAAGCTAGGAGGTACACCAGGACCTGGAACAGTTAATTGACCAGTATAAAATAAATTTTTTACTTTCTTGCTTCTGCAAGATGGCTTTAAAACAGCAGTTTGTAGTAAAGTGTTCGCTAAACCGTAAGCATTTCCTTTAAAAGCGTTGTATTCGTTAATAAAATCGCTATGTGCAAATGATTTTTTGTAGATAACAGCATCTAAAATAGATTGACCCATTTGCTTTTCCATCCTTTTAATGATTAATTCAAAATACTGATTGCGTAGTTCTTCAGTATCATTGGTTAATCCGGCAGCAACTGGTATCAATAAAAATAAATTTTCACAACCTTCTGGAGCAACATTATCATCAGAAACAGAAGTTGCACTAACATAAAACAACGGATCAGATGGCCATAGTTTAGTAGTATATATTTCTTGTCCATGAGTTTCAAAAGAAGTATCAAAAAATAAGGTATGGTGTTGTATTCCTTCCAATCGTTTATTTAATCCTACATAATATAGTATGCAGCTAGGTGCCATTACTCTTGTTTCCCAATATTTAGCAGAGTAGCTTTGGTATTTTGGCTCAATTAATTTTGTTTCAACATGATGATAATCTGCTCCCCCAATTATTACATCTGCATTTAGTTGAACTACTTGATTGTTGTTAGTGGTGTGGTTAATAACAGCAACTGATTCTGCAATTCCATTG